>NZ_JBYSXB010000028.1:0-73788 GCF_058781765.1 Arthrobacter sp. FW306-1B-G06A
CTGCTGGTGCTGCGGGGGTGGCAGTTGGTGACCCCGGCGCAGGTGCGGCCTGTGAAAGGCCGGATCCCGACGGCGGTGCGGACGCCGTCGTCGTACTTTCAGCGCTTGCGGTGGTGTTTGAGATGGAAGGGGCGGCAGTTCCGGAGGGCAGGGCCGGGACGGTTCGCGGTCCGGAGGCAGGGGCCATCACCGTGAGAAGGCAGGCCACCACTACGGCAACGGGCACCGCAATTCGTCTCAATGTTTCCCCAGATTCGCATCGTGCCACCGTTCCCAAATACAACAGCGGTAACGGCAGTCTATGTGGTGCACTATAGTCCCATGCGCCACTCCGGCACCACGGGGTACGGGGTGGATACGGTACTTTTGATCCTGTGCTGATCTCTGACCGCGACATACGTGCCGAAATCGACTCCCGACGTATCGTCCTGGAGCCCTACGACCCCGCGATGGTTCAGCCGTCCTCGGTGGATGTGAGGATTGACCGCTTCTTCCGGCTGTTCGACAACCACAAATACGCGCACATCGACCCCTCCGAGGAGCAGCCTGAGCTGACCCGCCTGGTTGAGGTGGAGGGCGACGAACCCTTCATCCTGCACCCGGGCGAGTTCGTGCTCGGTTCAACGTACGAGACCGTGAGCCTGCCGGACGACGTCGCCGCACGCCTTGAAGGAAAGTCTTCGCTGGGGCGCCTCGGCCTCCTGACGCACTCCACGGCCGGCTTCATCGACCCCGGGTTCTCAGGCCATGTGACCTTGGAGCTGTCCAACGTTGCCACGTTGCCCATCAAGCTGTGGCCCGGCATGAAGATCGGCCAGTTGTGCTTCTTCCGGCTCTCCTCGGCGGCTGAGCATCCCTATGGTTCCGGCGGATACGGCAACCGTTACCAAGGCCAGCGCGGCCCCACCGCGAGCCGCAGCCACTTGAACTTCCACCGGACGACGGTCTAGCCCCTGCCTGCTTGGGTTTTCCAAGACGCTCGCTCAGATATGTGGGCAATACCGCGGACGCTCGCTCAGATCATGTGAGCGAGCGTCCAAAGGAAACGCCCCAAAAGTGAGCGGGCGTCGGGGAACGGCCGATGCTCACGCTTCGAAGGACGCAATAGGCTCGGATGCCTTCGGTTTGCGTGAGGACTTGCGGAAGGCCTTGACCGTGGGCTCCACGAAGCGGGCTGCGAGCGGTCCGATGATGGCCATGAGCAGCACATACGCGGTAGCGAGGGCGGCAAGCTCGCGCGGCACGACTCCCGAGGCCACGGCCAGGCCTGCGATGACAATGGAGAATTCACCGCGGGCAATCAGGGCGGCTCCTGCGCGGAAACGGCCGGGAACGGCGATCCCTGCCCGCTTTGCCGCCCAGAATCCGGTCAGTACCTTGGTCACGGCTGTCGCGAGTGCCAGGAGCAGCGCCCAGCCCAGGACCGGCGGGATGCTGGACGGGTCCGTGTTGAGGCCGAAGGCTACGAAGAAGATGGCCGCGAAGAGATCCCGGAGCGGTTCAAGGATCCGCGTCGCGTTGTGGGCCGTTGCCCCCGAAATGGCAATGCCCAGCATGAACGCCCCCACGGCCGCGGAGACCTGGAGGGCGGACGCGATGCCGGCCACCAAGAGCGCGGCTCCGAGGAGATTGAGCAGGAAGACTTCGGAGTTTTCGCTGTGCACGGCCTGGGATACCCGGTGGCCGTGTTTGAGGGCCACCACCAGCACCAAGGTGACCACGGCCAGCGCAATACCCACCGTCTGGAGCCCGCCCAGGAAGCCCACGCCTGCGAGGATCGCAGTCAGGATCGGAAGGTAGATGGCCATGGTGAGGTCTTCGAAAACCAAGATGGCCAGGACCACCGGCGTCTCACGGTTACCGATCCGGCCGAGGTCCGTGATCACCTTCGCGGCGATGCCGGAGGAAGAAATATAGGTGACACCGCCCATGACGATCGCCCCGACAAGCCCCCAACCGAGCCACACGGCGATGCCGGCACCCGGAAGAAAGTTCAACACCAGGTCCAGCACACCGGCTTGCCACGAGCGCCTCAGCCCCGTGACGAGTTCCGCCGCCGTATATTCCAAGCCGAGCATCAATAGGAGCAGGATGACACCGATTTCGCCGGAAAGATGGGCGAACTCGTGCATGCCATCCAGTTTGATCAGTCCACCCGCCCCGAACGCCAGTCCCCCCACCAGATAGAGCGGAATGGGTGACATGCCGATCCTGCCGGCCAAGCGAGCCAAGAGGCCGAGACAGAAAACGACTGCGCCCAGCTCAATGAGGGTCAGGGCCAGGGGGTCCATGAACGTCAGCCGTTGCGCAGAATGGCAGCCGCAGAGTCAAGACCTTCCTGCGTACCGACAGCCACCAGCAGATCACCCGTGTGAAGGACGACGTCGGGAGCCGGTGAGGGAACCACTTCGCCTTCGCGCATGATCGCCACGATCGAGACACCACTGCGGGTGCGGATCTGGGCTTTGCCCATGGGCTGGTTGTTGAAAGGGGAGTCAGCGGTGATGGAGAACTGCCGCGTGACAATGCCGGGGATTTCCTTGTGGGCTTCGGCCAAACGCATGGCGATGTGCTGACCGCCCAGGAGGTTGCCCAGGGCGGCGGCTTCGTCTGCGGTCAACGGGATGGATGCCTGGCAGGTATCGGGATCGTCCCACGTGGAGACGAAAAGCTCGGTCTCACCCTCCCGCATCTCGACAACACCGATCCGGCGTCCCGAGGCCGTGATGAAATCCTTGCGGACCCCGAGGCCTGGAAGTTCTGTCTCATCCACGTTCATACGTCCACCCTAGCCCTCTTGAAGGGGCGGCGGAATGATGCCACTCGGGGCCGTCGCGCAAAGCGGCCCGCGCCTTTCTAGGGGGCCAAAGCCAGGCCGCGCGCGGCGTCGTCGTAGTACTCGCGGTTAGCCAATCCGGACGCTGCCGCCTCGTCGAGAACCACCACGGCGTCGGCATGCCATTGCAAGATCGAACCCGGGCACGACGCCGTCAGAGGGCCCTCGACGGCGGCAGCGACCGCGGCGGCCTTCGCGGCGCCGGTGGCGATGAGCACCAGCCGGCGCGCCTCCAGCACGGTCCCCAATCCTTGGGTGATGCAGTGGGTCGGGACGTCGCCGTCGTGCTCGAAGAAGCGGGCGTTATCCAGCCTCGTGCGGGCCGTGAGCCGCTTCAAACGGGTCCGCGAGGACAGCGAGGATCCGGGCTCATTGAAGCCCACATGGCCGTTGGCGCCGATGCCGAGGATCTGCACGTCGACCCCGCCGGCGGCAGCTATGGCGGCGTCGTAGGCAGCCGCTCCCGCTTCGAGCTCGGCCTGGGTGGCGCCGCTACCGTCGGGGACATTCAGCCCGGCCATGGGAAGCCCGATGACTTCGCAGACCTCGCGGATCAGGACCTCGCGGTAGGACTGGACATGTCCGGCCGGAAGGCCCACATATTCGTCCAAGGCGAATCCCTTGGCGGCCGAGAAATCCACGCGTCCCGCAGCGGCCGCGGCTGCGAGCTCCGCATACAGTCCCAGCGGAGACGAACCGGTGGCCAGTCCCAGTACTGGGCCCGCGCCCGCAGGGAGTCCTGAGAGGACGGCTTGGGCGGCGGCCGAAGCAGCCGATTCCGGAGTGGGCGTGACAATGACTTCCATGGCAACTTTCTGTCGATGGATTGGGCGTGGTGCGGTCAGGCTTTGGCAGTGCCGTTCAGCAGCGCCGTCAGGGCCTGGGACACCGTGAGCGACGCACCATAAGTGACGATGTCCGCCCCGCCGCGTGGCCAGCCGCACTCGACGGCGATCACCGCGTGCCCCTCGGCCCTCAAGCGGGCGAAGACGGTCCACAGCGGGTGTTCGGCATCCAAGCCGCGCCCGACGACGGCGACCCGCGCGCCGTCGGGCACCTCGCCTTCGCGGACCACTGCCGAAGTTGTGGCAGCGGGGCCCCAAGGCACGCGGCCGACCGCGAAATTGGACCCGGTTTCGACCTGCACGATCGCTACGGGTTCCTCCCGCGCCAGCCACCTTTCGGCGGCTTCGGACACCTCGAAGGCCTCGGCGATGCGCTCCCCGTCGAGCGCCTTCGGCGCGGCAGGCACCCCGGCATGCTGCGGCTGGCCGGGCAGGCCGAGCTGGCCCCTGATGGCAGCTTCCTGGATTTCCGCGGCACCCGCGGCGGGGAACCGCGAGGACAGTGCTTGCGTGCGGGCAACAGCGTCTGCCAGGCGTTCCATGGGCAGCCGCCCGTCGCCAACGGCATCGGCGATCGCGGTGATCGTCTGTTCGAAGAGGGCCGGTCCGGTTTCCGAACCAAGGCACAGCAGGTCCGCCCCGGCGATCAGTGCGCGGACGGCTGCTTCCGGAATGCCGGTCTGGGCGGACGCGCCGGCCATGTCCAGGGCGTCCGTGATGATGACGCCCTCGAACCCCATGTCACGGCGCAGCAGGTCCTGCAGGATGCGCGGGGAGAACGTGGCGGGGTGGTCCGGGTCCAGGGCTTCGACCAGGATATGGCTCGTCATGACGGTGGCCCCGCGAGCCGCGACGAGCGCGCGGAACGGGACCAGCTCGCGTGCGTCCAGGGTGGCGGCGTCGGCCGTGACCCGGGGGAGCGCCAGATGGGAGTCTGTGGTGGTGTCGCCGTGGCCCGGGAAGTGCTTGGCACAGGACGCAACACCGGCGTCTTCGAGTCCACGGATCCAGGCGGCGGTATGCCGTGCCACCAGGCCCGGTTCGGCCCCGAAGCTACGCACGCCGATCACGGGATTGTCCTGAGCGGAATTGACGTCGGCATCCGGGGCCAGGTTCAAGTTGATGCCCAGGCCTGCGAGCTCGTGGCCGATGGCGCTGGCGCTGGCGGCGGTCAGTTCGACGTCGTCCAGACGCCCGAGCACCGCGTTCCCGGGCTGCGTCGATCCCGTGAGGTAGTGCAGCCTCGTGACATCGCCGCCCTCTTCATCGACGGCGATGAGCGTGTTCGGGGAATGTGCGCGGAGCCCGGCGCAGAGCTCGCGCAACTGGACGGGGGACGCCACGTTGGTGCCGTAGAGGCACACAGCCGCCAACCCGGCGTCGTACGCTTCAAGGATCCAGACGGGGACGGCGATGCCGGTAAATCCGGGCATGAGGGTGCCTGCCGCGAGACGGCGGAGGTGGGCGCGGGCGGGCCCGGTGGCAAGAGACTGAGTAGCGGGGGACTGAATCGTGTCCATGTCCGGCTCCTTCGAAGGGATGCTTGGTCTGTAGTCAGGGTTGGAAACGGCGGGGCGGCACTCAGGCCACACCAAGCTGGTTCCACAGGACCATCACGGCGGCTCCACGCAGGACGATGTCCTGTGCGTCTGCCGCGAGACGGACGGACACCGGTGAAGGGTCCTGGTGCAAGAGCCGCTCAAGCAGGGTCTGCTGGACGGCGTTGAGAAGGGGGCCTTCCAAAAGCTCCCGGGGTCCGCTGAGGACCACTTCGCCCAAATCGAGGGCGCCAACCACGGGCGCGAGCGCGATGGCGAGCCGCTCGCCCGCTTCCCGGAGTACGACGGCGGCCGCGGCCTCCGGTTGGGAGCTCGCCGCCGCTTCGGCCAGGGCACGTTCGAGGCTGGGGACTGACATCCAGGTTTCGAGGCAGCCTGTTTTACCGCACTTGCACACGGTCCCGCCGTCGGTGCCGACTGTGACGTGGCCGATTTCGCCAGCCGCGGAGTGGGCGCCCCGGGCACGCCTGCCGCCCACGATGAGTCCTGAACCGACACCGCGGCCGATCTTCACGAGGATTTCGTCGTCGCTGCCGCCGCCGAAAGTGTGGTCCGCATGGACTGCGGCGTCAGCATCGTTGGAAACGAGGGTCGGAAGGCTGGTCCGCTCCTGGAGGAGATCGCGCAGGGCGACGTCCTTCCATCCGAAGTTGGGGGCCGTGGTGACCTCGCCGCCCGCATTGACGATGCCGGGGGTCCCGACGCCGATCCCGAGCAGCGTGGCGGTGGCCCGGCCGACGGCTTCCGAAGCGAGTTCGAGGACCTCGTTGACGACGTCCGGGCCGGTCTCCTCGGAGATGGACCGCTCGACCCTTTCGAGGATGTTGCCGTCAAGGTCCAGGACGGCGGCACGCAGCACGGAATTTTCCGCCAAGTCCATGCCGATCACTTGGAGGCCCCGGCGGTTGATGTCTACCAGGATGGCCGGCTTGCCGGGGCGGACTTCATCGGACTGTCCCAGTTCCACGACGTGGCCGCGTTCGAGGAGGTCCGAGACGAGGTCCGATACCGTGACGCGGGTCAGGCCCAGGACCCGGGAAAGTTCCGCACGGCTCATCGCCCCTGCAGAGTGGAGCGTTTGGCGCACCAAGGAGAGATTGTGGGCACGCCCATCCGAAGGCAGGGTCGCTGCGCTTGCTCGATCGGTGCGCTGGCGGTCACGAAGGGCTTCCATGTGAGTTAGTAAACTCTACTAACAATCAAAGATCAAGGGTTTGTGGCAGATTGTGTGAGCCCCATCTGTCAGCTCAGCGGCACTGTGGCGATTTCCGTCTTGTCGGGTGCCTTGACGGGCAGGATCACCAGCAAGCCGGCCAGGAGCACCACCATGATGCCCAGGATCCCCCAGCGTTGGGCCGCGCCCGGGGCAACCAGGGGCGTGGCCAAGGTGATGCACAGGGTGAAAAGTGCCGGCGCCAGGAAGCTCACGGCCCGGCCGGTGGTGGCGTAGAGCCCGAACAGCTCGCCGGATTCGCCGTCGGGCGCCAGCCTCGCGAGGTAGGCGCGGGAGGAAGCTTGCGCCGGTCCAACGAAGAGGCACAGGAACAGTCCGAACACCCAGAAAGTCGTGCTGCCTGCCCAATGGGTCCCGAAGAATACGTAGTCGCCGTTGCCAAGCACCAGGATGACGGTGCCGGCGACCAGGAGTCCCATGAGGGAAATGACGATGACGGACTTGGGCCCGATCCTGTCGTCCAGGAATCCGCCGATCATGGCGCCAACGGCGGCCACCACATTGCCGAAAATCGCGAAGAAGATGACCTGTTTGAGCTCGAATCCAAAAGTCCCGGCAGCAATGACCCCGCCGAAGGTGAAGACCGCCGCCAGGCCGTCGCGGAAGATGGCGCTCGCGAGCAGGAAGTAGATGGTGTGCGGGCTGGTTCGATAGATGGCCTTGATCCGGCGGACGAGCAAACCATAAGAGGCCAGGAACCCGAGCCGGGATTCCGCTTTCTTGACGGAGAGCTCCGGCACGGCGAAGAGGACCGGTAGCGCGAAGATGAAGAACCAGAGCGCGGAAAAGACAGCCACGAGCCTGATATTCAGGCTGTCCTGGGTGGAGGCCCCGAACCACTCAAAAGACGGCTGGACGAAAAGCTGCAGCACCGCGAGCAGCGCGATAATCCCGCCCAGATACCCCATTCCCCAACCGAAGCCGCTCACTTTGCCGATATTGGCAGGGGTGGAGATCTGGGCCAGCATGGCGTTGTAATTGACGCCGGCGAACTCGAAAAACACATTGCCGAGCGCAATCAACGTGACGCCCAGCAGCAGGAACTCGGGCTTGGGGAAGACGAAGAAGCACGAGCCCGTGAGGACAGCCACGAGGGCGGTGTTGACCCCCAGCCACAGTTTCCTGCGGCCACCGGAGTCGGAGCGCTGACCGGTGACCGGTGCCAGGAGCGCAATCGCGACGCCGGCAATCGCCAGCGCGGCACCCAACGTCGCCGACGCCGAGTCTTCCCCGCCAAATGCCTTGGACGTCAGGTAGACGGTGAACACGAAGGTGGTCATGACGGCATTGAATGCCGCGGAACCCCAGTCCCAGGATGCCCACGCAAGGATTTGGCCCTTGTTCGACAGGGCAGGCCCCGAAGCAAGCTCGGATGACGGGTGCGGGGCCTCAGGCGCAGTTGCCATGTTCATGGTTGATAAACTACCTGCACCGAACCCAACGCTTGACCGCCTGCTCCAACTTTTGACAACTTATTCCTGACTTTGCGGAGATTCCAGTGATCACAGTTCTTGCCGTGACCTTTGCAGCGGCAACTGTGGCGCCCTGGATCTTCCGGAAACTTCAACGGAATGCCTTCTACGTCCTTGCAGCAGTTCCCGCCCTCGCCTTTGTCTGGCTGCTCCTGCAGTACGACCGGATCTATCCCGGAAAAGGCGGAGCCGCCACGGGCGGCTTCATCGAAGAGACCCTCCCATGGATTCCGAACCTCAAGCTTGAATTCGCCTTCCGCATGGACGTCCTGGCGTGGGTGATGTCCTTGCTGGTCCTGGGGGTCGGCGCGTTGGTCCTGGTCTATTGCGCCAGGTACTTCAAGAACAAGGATGCCGACCTCGGCGGATTCGGGGCCCAGTTGCTTGCCTTCGCCGGCGCGATGTTCGGCCTGGTGACGGCGGACGACCTCCTGATGATGTTCATCTTCTGGGAACTCACCACCGTCCTGTCCTACCTGCTGATCGGTTATGCGCGGACCCGACTATCCGCGCGGCGCTCGGCTTTGCAGGCGCTCATGGTCACCACCGCCGGGGGCCTGGCCATGCTCGTGGGCCTCATCATTCTGGGCCAGTCCTCCGGAACATACCGGATTTCGGCGATCATGACCCAAGCGGCCACCCTCGTCACGGGATCTGCGCAAGGTGCGGTTGCTGCCGCCGTCGTACTCATCCTGGTAGGTGCGATTACCAAATCGGCGCTGGTCCCCTTCCACTTCTGGCTCCCCGGGGCCATGGCCGCGCCCACCCCGGTGAGCGCCTACCTGCACGCAGCGGCCATGGTGAAGGCCGGCATCTACATCGTGGCCCGCCTGGCTCCGGGATTCAGCGAAAGCCCCTACTGGTTGCCGCTGGTGCTTGGGCTCGGCCTGGCGACGATGCTGGTAGGCGGCTACCGGGCGCTCCGGCAGACCGACGTCAAACTCATCCTTGCCTATGGAACCGTCAGCCAGCTCGGCTTCCTCACCATGGTGGTTGGCCTCGGCCGGCCCGACGCCGCACTGGCCGGCCTCGCGCTGTTGCTGGCGCACGGACTCTTCAAGGCTTCCTTGTTCCTGGTTGTAGGCATCATCGACCACCAATCCGGCACGCGCGATATCCGCAAGCTCTCGGGCGTGTACAAGTCCTCGAGGGCGCTCGCCATCGTGGCGGGCATCGCCGCGGCGTCCATGGCCGGCATACCTCCGCTGGCGGGTTTCGTGGCCAAGGAATCCGTGTTCGAGGCGTTCGTGCACTACGGCACTAGTCAATCCGGTACTGGCCCTGCTTCCCAACCGTGGGGGCTGGTCCTGCTAGTCGGCTTGGTGCTGGGGTCCATCCTCACATTCGCTTACAGTGCCCGCTTCATGTGGGGTGCGTTCGCCACCAAGCCGGGCGTGGAACGGACGCCCTTCAAGGCCATCCAGCCATCGTTCCTGGCGGCTCCGGCCATCTTGAGCTTCCTCACCATCGTGTACGGCCTGTGGCCGGATCCCGTTGACGGCTGGATCCAGCCGTATGCGGCGCTTTTTGTGGAACCCGCTGCCGGAACAAACGCAGCCGGAACCAACGCAGTCGGAACAAACGCAGCCAGCGCCAGCCACCTCGCGCTGTGGCACGGGCTGACGCCCGCCTTGGGACTGACCGCCGTGACGTTCGCGGCCGGCGTCGCGATGTTCTACGGCCGGAACGTCGTGTCGCGGGCGCAGGGCCGTATCCCGGACTGGGTGGACGGCGACCGCGCGTACCAGCGCTCCATCGGAGCCCTGGACGACGTCGCCGTGTGGGTCACGGGGCGCACGCAGCGCGGTTCCCTGTACTTCTACCTTGCGGTCATCCTCACGGTGGCTTTCGCTGTCCCCTTGACGGCACTCATCGTGGCCAACAAGCCACTCCCGGGCGGGCTCTATGTGATCGACCCGAATTCCCCGCTCCAGCTCATCGCCGCGGCAGGAATCGTTGTTGGCGCTCTCGCGGCGGTCCGAGCCAACAAGCGCTTCCTCGCCGTGCTGATGGTGTCGGTCACCGGCTACGGCATCGCACTCATGTTCGCGTTGCAGGGAGCCCCGGACCTCGCATTGACGCAAATGCTGGTGGAGACCATCATCCTGGTGGCCTTCGTGCTGGCGATGCGCAGCCTCCCTCCGGAGCTCCGTGACCGCACCGGCGGCAAGTATCGGGTGGTTCGCGTCATCATTGGCGTGGCGTTCGCGGTCACCATGATCTTCGTGGCGATCTACGCGATGGGCGCCCGCATCGCCGAGTCTGTGTCGCTTTCGTTCCCCCGGCTGGCCTATGAAGGCGGCGGCGGACTCAACGTGGTCAACGTGACGCTGGTGGACATCCGGGCGTGGGACACCTTCGGCGAGATCTCGGTGCTGGCGGTCGCTGCCACCGGCGTCGCGAGCTTGATTTTTGTCCGCAGCAGGGGCGAGCGCCTCAACAAGGCCGCCACCATTCCCGAGGGCACGGTGGGAAGGCGCGCCGCCGCCGGGGGCAGTTCGCGCGACGACGCCTCGCTGGCACTCGTCCGCAAGTTCGCGGGCTCCCTGACGGACCCCTGGCTCGTGGCCGGCCGAACCCTTGCACCGGAACGGCGTTCCATCATCTTCGAAGTGGTCACGCGGCTGATTTTCCACTCGATGATCGTTTTCTCCGTGTACCTGTTGTTGGCGGGACACAATCTTCCGGGTGGCGGCTTCGCCGGCGGACTCACGGCCGGGCTTGCCCTGACCATCCGTTACTTGGCCGGCGGACGGTTCGAGTTGCGGGAAGCCGCACCGATCAGCGCCGGCATGCTGCTGGGAACCGGCCTTGCGACGGCGGCCGCAGCGGGCTTCGTACCGTTGCTTCTGGGCGGCCAGGTGTTCCAAAGCGCCATCATCGAGTTCTGGCTACCGTTGTTCGGGGACATCAAGTTCGTGACCTCCACGATCTTCGACGTCGGCGTGTACCTCGTGGTCGTAGGCCTGGCCCTGGACGTGCTGCGGAGCCTGGGAGCCGAGATCGACGAACACTTCGAAGAGACCGCCAGCGGAGACGTCCGGGATTCAGGGGATGCCCGATTGGAAGTTCCCACCTCCGCACCAACGGCCGCAACCACGGCGCAGTCGGCAACAACCTCGCTCGGGAAGGGGACCCCATGAGCGTCAACTTGACCTTGTTGATCGTCATGGGAGTGCTCTACGCCTGTGGGATCTATTTGATCCTGGAACGCAGCTTGACCCGCGTTCTCCTGGGGCTCATGCTCCTGGCAAACGCCACCAACCTGCTGATCCTCGCGACGGGTGGATATGCCGGACTTGCCCCGCTGTTCAACAAATCGACGGATCCGCGCGACTACAACGATCCTTTGCCGCAAGCGTTGATCCTGACGTCGATCGTGATTTCCTTCGCGGTGACGGCATTCATGCTCGGCATCATCTACCGGACCTGGGCATTGGCACGGCAGGACGACATCCAGGACGACGCCGAAGACCGGCGCGTCGCGAAGACACCCAGCTTTGACGCCGAAGACGACTCGGTAGTTCCCGAGGAAACTTCCGAATTCCCGGTTACGGCAGTCACCGAAGCAGCCAAGGAAGGAGGCCCCCAGTGAACATCGCCAGCCTGGCGCCGCTCGCCGTCGTACTTCCCATCCTCGGTGCCGCACTGACGTTTGCCCTGAACAGGAACCCGCTGGCCCAACGCGCGGTCAGCATCGCTTTGTTGTCTCTGACCTTGCTCCTGGAATGCTGGCTCCTTGCCTCGGTATGGACCACAGGCACCGCATCCGTCACCCTAGGCGGCTGGCAGCCGCCGTTTGGCGTGGTGATGGTGGTGGACCAGTTCTCCTCGCTCATGTTGGTGGTCTCCTCCGTCATCAGCCTCGCGGTGCTGATCTACGCCACCGGCCAGGGCATGGCCGACGGCGACCGTGAGGCACCGGTGTCGATCTTCCACCCGACCTACCTGATCCTGGTGGCCGGTGTCTCGAACGCCTTCCTCACCGGTGATCTCTTCAACCTGTACGTCGGCTTCGAGATCCTGCTGACGGCGAGCTACGTGCTCATGACACTGGGCGGTACCGGTCCGCGCATCCGCGCCGGGGTCACCTACGTGGTGGTTTCCGTCGTGTCTTCGGTGTTGTTCCTGATCGCTATTGCGATGATCTACGGAGCCACCGGAACCATCACCATGGCGGATCTGGCTATCAAGCTGGCCGAATTGGATCCGGGCACCAGGAACCTGCTCCACGTCATGCTGCTCGTGGCCTTCGGCATCAAGGCCGCCGTGTTCCCGCTGTCCTTCTGGCTGCCTGACTCGTACCCGACCGCACCGGCACCGGTCACTGCCGTGTTCGCCGGTTTGCTCACCAAGGTGGGCGTCTACGCCATGGTCCGTACGGAGACCCTGCTGTTCCCGGGCGATACCTTGAACACCCCGTTGATGGTGGTTGCGCTCCTCACCATGCTCGTGGGGATTCTCGGTGCCATAGCCCAGAGCGACATCAAACGATTACTCTCCTTCACCTTGGTCAGCCACATCGGCTACATGGTGTTCGGGCTTGCCATGTCTTCCGTAGCCGGGCTTGCTGCCGCCGTCTTCTATGTGGCCCACCACATCACTGTCCAAACGAGCCTGTTCCTGGTGACCGGCTTGATCGAGCGCCGCGGTGGGAGCTCGTCGGTGGACAGGCTGGGTGGGCTCGCCAAGCTGTCTCCACTCCTCGCGCTCTTGTTCTTCATTCCGGCCATGAACCTCGCGGGAATCCCGCCCTTCTCCGGGTTCCTGGGGAAGCTCGGACTCCTGCAGGCAGGCATCGCCCTCGGGACACCACTGGCCATTACCTTGGTGGTGGGCGGGGTGGTCACGAGCCTCTTGACCTTGCTGGCCATTGCCCGCGTCTGGAACCGCGCATTCTGGCGGAAGCCCGAGGACGCTGACTACCCGGCCGCCGTCCTCAAGGACACGGCGGCCGTCGGCCTGCTTCCGAGGACCATGGTGGGGCCAACCGCCGCGCTGGTGGTCTTTGGCGTGGCGCTGACAGTCTTCGCCGGTCCGCTGTTCCAATTGGCCGGCAACTCCGCGGAACAGATGCTGGACCGAACGGCGTATATCCATTCCGTGCTCGGCGAGAATGCCAAAGTCCCGGGCATCGCTGCGCCGGGTGCGTCGACCCCACTGCAGGGGGTTGGCAAGTGAGCCGCAAGCGGATTTCGTTCCGCACCGAGTTGCCCCTGCTGGTCTGGCTGGTGGTCGTGTGGGGTGCGCTCTGGCGGGACTTCAGCCCCGGCAACCTGGTATTCGGTGCGCTGATCGCCGTGGTGGTAGCCAGGGTCTTCTACTTGCCTCCAGTGGAGCTCAGCGGACGATTCAACGTGCTGCGCGCCATTCCTTTCGCCGTCGTGTTCCTTGGCAAAGTGGTGGCCGCGAGCTTCCAGGTCATGTACCTCGCGGTCTTCCGCGGGCCCTTGGTAACCAACGCCGTCGTCGCTGTTCCCCTCCGTAGCCATTCCGACCTCATGGTGACCGCAACAGGGCACGTGATTTCGCTGATTCCGGGTTCCTTGGTGGTGGAGGTGGACCGCTCGACGTCCACGCTCTATATCCATGGGCTCAATGTCCGCAACGATGTGGACACCGCCAAGCTGCGCAAGGAAGTCCAAGACACGGAGGCCTCGCTGATCCGGATCATGGGTACCCAGGCGGAAATGGACGCACTCCAGGCCGAAGGCTGGCCTGCAACGAGGGGAGCTCGCTCGTGAAAGACATCGTGCTGATCGTCACGGCGGTGATCCTTAGCCTCGCCGCCGCCGGCGCGATCTACAGGATCGCCGTCGGGCCGTCCCTGCTGGACCGGGTGCTCGCCTCGGACGTGCTGCTCGCCATACTGGGTGCTGCGCTGGCCATCGACATGGCCGTCAACAGGCACCTCAACAACCTCGTGCTGCTCGTCGCGCTGACGCTGATCGGTTTCATCGGATCGGTGACGGTGGCGCGCTTCGTGGCCGACCGGAGAGGACAGGTCAATGACTCCTGACGCCACCGGAGCGGATGCCGTCATCGATGCCGTCACCGCGGTGCTGCTGATTGTCGGTGCGGTGATGTCATTGGGCGCGGCGATCGGCCTGTTGCGCTTCCCGGACCTGATGAGCCGCATGCACGCAGCTACCAAGCCGCAAGTGCTCGGGCTGTTCCTCGTCTTGGCGGCCATCGGGCTGCAGATGCGCGAATGGTGGGTGTGGCCGATCCTGGCCGTCGCTTGGATCTTCCAATTGCTGACGGTGCCGGTGTCCGCACACATGGTGGGCCGCGCAGGCTACCGGACCAAGCACCTGCACCCCGAGTTGCTGAGCATCGACGAACTCGAGGCCGTGGTGCTGCGGGCCGCCGGTCAACGGGCAGCGGAGAAAGCCCAAGCCGACCCGACAACTCCCCACAGCGGGAACGGTGGGAGCCCAGGCCCTCACGGCGCCAACGGCGGGCCGTCAGCCTAGACGATGTCCTGTGTCTTCGAGAAACGCGAGATGGCGCGCTGGGTACTGCGGCTTGCGAAAACCTGGATGACGGCGCTGACAGTCGCCGAAATCAGGGCGAAGGTCAGTGCAGAGCGCAGGCTTGCCTCCATATCATCGTGACCCTTGGGAGGTTTCTTGCCGGTGGACTTTTCCCACAGCGCATTGACGAGCTTGGTGCCGACAAAGCCAGCGCCGATGCTCACGCCGGTGCCGAGCAGTTTGATGAGGAGGTTCATTCCGGGACTCCTTGCGGGTGGAAACAGGACCGTCCCCAGCCTAACCCCACTTCAGGGCAGTTCCGGAGCAACGGATGGAGCTTGGCGCCTCTGCCGGAAGAACTCCTCCAAGGCCCCGGGCTTTGGACGGACAGGCACGATGTCACGGTCCTCGCCCAGTATCGCTTCCACTGTGCCGAGGGCGAGGAGCTCATCCAGCAGCGCCAGCGTGGGCGGCATGAGCTTGAGTGTTCCGGCGACTTCGGCGTCCAGGATTCCGCGGACGGGCATCCACAAGGACGATGACGCTTCCGTTGTTTGGTGCCTTGGCTCGGCACCGGAAAGCGGGCAGGCAAGGTAGAAGTATGTGTCGAAGCGCTTGGGCTGGTCTGCCGGGGTGACCCAGTTGGCCCACGGGCGGAGGGTGGCGGCGTCAAGCTTCAGCCCGGCCTCTTCGAACACCTCACGCTGCGCGGCCGCCAGCACCCGGCCGGCGTTGAACCTGGCGGAGGCAGGCTCGACGGCGATGCTGCTCCGGTGCCATGCAGCGGCGTGCTGCTCGACGACGTCGTCCGCGAAGTCCCAGCCGGAGCTGTCCACCTGGTCCACCCGGCCCCCGGGGAAGACCACCATGCCCGCGGCGAAATCCATCGTGGACACCCGGTGCTGGACGAACACCTCCAAAGCCTGCGCCGCATCTTCAGAGCCCCCGGGAACCGCGGCATCCCGGACCAGGATCACGCTTGCGGCGAGCCTCGGTTCCGCCACCGTGGTGCTGTTCGCTTCGCCATTGCCTGCCAAGACCGCTCCTTTGCCCGCTCTGCCGCGTCACATTCTGCTGGATCATTGTCCCAGTTTCTGCGGCCGCCCGCGCCATTCCGGGCCGGCCTGCGCTCACCCGGCGAGTGATCCAGCAGAATCCGTCGTCCCCGCGTGTTTGTGACCGTTCCGCGGACGCCAACACAGCGCCCGCAACCCCGCCAAGGTGTAAACTGAACCACGCCCAAAAGGGTGGATTGATAACGACAGGGGAGCGCCGCCGTCGGGCACGCAGCAATGCGGCACGGAGGACGGGCGCTGAGAGTGCGGACAGCCGCAGACCCTCGAACCTGATCCGGCTAGTACCGGCGCAAGGGAGTCGAGTTCTCATAGTGTCCGGACCGGCGCGGCGGAAGCCGCTCGCAGGCAACCGGGAACACTTTCCCCTCCTGTTCCTCAGGAGGACAAAATGACTGGTATTTCTGCAAGGCCGGGCCTCACCAAGCCTGGTTACAACTGGCGCGTCGTGGACATCGTCGTGGCGGCACTCATCTCGATCGCCGGTGGCGTGATCTTCTGGGCATGGGACCAGATGGCTTTGGTTGCCACGCCTATGTCCGCCGGCTACCCTCCGCTGGGCGGCCTGATCGCCGGCGGCTGGATGATTCCGGCAGTCTTGGGCATGCTCATCGTCCGCAAGCCCGGTGCGGCAATTTTCTGCGAAACAGTGGCCGCCACGAGTGAGCTCATCATGGGTTCCCAGTACGGCACCACGGTGCTGATCTCGGGCCTGCTCCAGGGCCTCGGTGCGGAACTCATTTTCCTGGCCTTCATGTACAAGAAGTTCAACCTGCCGGTGTCCCTGCTGGCCGGTGCCGGTGCGGGCCTGTTCTGCGGCCTGAACGACTCCTTCTTGCCGTGGGGCTGGAACATCGCCTACGAGCCGGTCGACAAGCTCGCGTACATCGTGTTCTGCACGATCTCCGGGGCCGTCATTGCCGGTGCCCTGTCCTGGATCGCTACCCGCGGCCTGGCCAGGACCGGTGTCCTGAGCGCGTTCGCGTCACGCAAGGCCGCCTCGGAGCCCGTCTTTTCCTGATGCCCAGTCCTGATTCCGGCACCTCTGCCGTGGTGCGACCCGCCGCCATTTCCGCGCAGGGCTGGGGCTGGCGGCACGCCGGCCGCACCACGCAGGCCATCCACGCCCTGGACCTGGACATCCGTCCGGGCGAGCGCGTCCTGCTGCTTGGCCCCTCGGGCGCAGGCAAGTCGACGTTCCTCCATGCCCTGGCGGGCGTGCTGGGCGAGGAAGGCGACGACGCCGACGAGACCGGCTCGTTGCTGGTTGACGGCGTTTCCCCGAAGGCCCAGCGGGGCCGTGCCGGACTCATGCAACAGGACCCCGAAACCCAGGTGGTGCTTTCCCGCCTGGGCGACGACGTCGCGTTCGGCGCCGAGAACCTTTGCGTGCCGCGGGACGAGATTTGGAAGCGGGTCCATGAAGCGCTCGACGACGTCGGGCTGCTGCGGAGTGCCGGTGGCAGTGCCAGCGGCAACTTTTCGCTCGACCACCCGACGTCGGCCCTCTCGGGCGGGCAGAAACAGCGCCTTGCGCTCGCCGGCATACTGGCAATGCGGCCCGGCTTGATCCTCCTGGACGAGCCGACCGCCAACCTTGACCCGGCCGGCGTCTTGGAAGTGCGCGATGCCGTGGGCCGCTGCCTGGACAAGACCGGCGCCACCTTGGTGGTGGTGGAACACCGGGTATCGGTCTGGAAAGACCTCGTGGACCGGATTGTGGTGCTTCAGCCGGGCAGTTCCTCCTCCGCGGGAGGTTCGACGCCGGCGGTGCTTCTGGACGGCGACCCGGACACGGTTCTGGCGCAAGCAAGGGACATGCTCACTGCTGCGGGCGTCTGGGTGCCTGGTTACGTGCCGGCCACCCGCCCACGTTCGGGAACAGGCGCCGGACCGGCGGCCGACTCCGGGGCGGGGAGCTCCCGGAATGGGGGCGAGTTGCTGCTCGCCACCCAGGAGCTTGCGGTGTCCCGCGAACGGACACGGCGCCGGGGGTTCAAAACGATCGCCCCGCGTCCTGTGCAGTCCGGACTCGACGCCGAAGTGTTTGCCGGGCGGGCACTGACCATCACCGGTCCCAATGGCGCCGGAAAATCGACCTTCGCTTTGACCCTCGCGGGGCTGTTGGCGCCGATATCCGGGGCGGTGACTGCCGCCGTCGGGCTCAGCGACGGCGCGGGCCCCGACCCGTTCAAGTGGAAGGCCCAGCAGCTGATCTCCCGCATCGGGACTGTGTTCCAAGAGCCCGAGCACCAGTTCGTCACCGGCCGCGTCCTCGATGAGCTCATGTTCGGCCCCAAGCATCTTGGCCATGGCGAGGAACGGGTGGACGAGTTGCTGGAACGGCTGCGCTTGGGGCATCTCGTGGACGCCAATCCGTACACGCTCTCCGGGGGCGAAAAACGGCGGCTATCCGTGGCGACGGTGCTCGCCGCGCACCCCCGCGTCCTGGTGCTGGACGAACCCACTTTCGGCCAGGACGCGAACACGTGGGCTGAGCTTGCGTCGTTCCTGTCCGAACTGCTCGACGCCGGCACCTCCGTGGTTTCCGTGACCCACGACCAGGAATTCAGCTCCGTCCTGGGCGGCGCCGAGATGCGGCTCGAGCCTGCATTCCAAGGCGGCGCCCGGCAGGAAGCAGGTGCGGCATGAGGGACGCCCTGACCCTGCGCGGCAACAACGCCCTCCTGACACGCGCCAATCCGCTGGCCAAGTTCGTGTCGGTCTTCCTGATCACCCTGGTGTTGGCGTTGTCCATCGACTTGGTGTCAGCCTCGACCGCGCTCCTCGGCGAATTGGCGTTGTTCCCCCTCGCGGGGCTCACCGTGCGCTTGCTCTGGCAGCGCGGCTGGCCCTTGATTATCGCGGCCGCGCTCGGAGGTTGGAGCACCGCGATCCTGTCGGCGGACAGCGGAAGGATACTGCTCGACGTCGGGATCTGGTCCATTAGCGAAGGCTCGCTTCAGCTTGGACTCGGCTTCATGCTGCGGGGTCTTGCCATAGCGCTGCCTGCCATTCTCCTGATGAGTTGCACCGATCCCACCGATCTCGCCGATGCCCTGGCGCAAAAGGCGAAACTGCCGCACCGTTTTGTCTTGGGTACCCTGGCGGCCCTGCGGCTCGTGGGACTCATGGCGGAGGAGTGGCAGACCATCGGCATGGCACGGCGCGCGCGGGGTGTCGGCTCGCACGGAAGTCCGCCGCAACGGTTCAAGGCCATGCTTGGCCAAAGCTTTGGTCTGCTGGTGCAAGCGATCCGACGGGCGTCCCGCTTGGCGGTAACCATGGAGGCGCGCGGCTTCGGCGGCGGACGACGGACCTGGGCGCGCGAATCCACCTACAGCCGCCTGGACGTCTGGGTTCTGGGCGGCGGGCTGGTCATCGCTGCCGCGGCCGTACTCGCGGCCCAATGGGCAGGGACCTGGCACTTCGTCTGGCTGAAGCAGCCCAACTAGCTCGCAGTTGTTGTCGTTTTGACGCTTCAAAACGACAACAACTGCGAGCTACTTGGGTATTTGCGGGCGGGCCGCCATCCGGCAGCCCCGGGCACGCGACGGCGGCCGTTGCGACTTACTTATCGCACGAGACGACTATTCTCGGGCTGAATCAGCGGGTTGCGTCGCAGAATCTCCAATTCTTAGACCATCTGTGATATTTATTGATCATGACGCAACCGACTGCCGAACATGTAGGTCTCCTCCTTCGCGACGCCCGCGGCGAAAAGGGCTGGACACAGGGACAGCTCGCCTCGGAACTGGGCACCAGCCAAAGCGCCATTGCCCGCATGGAACAAGGCAAGCAGAACCTTAGCCTGCGCATGATCGAGCGCCTCGAGTCGATCTTCGGACGAACCATCGTCAAGGTCGGCAAACGGCAGATGACCCACCTGCGCGTGGAGGGCGGACGTACGCTCTCCGGCTCGGTGGACGTCAACAGCAGTAAGAATGCCGGCGTCGCACTGCTTTGCGCGAGCCTCATCAACCGCGGCACCACCACCTTGCGACGGCTCGCCCGGATCGAAGAAGTCAACCGGATTGTCGAGGTATTGACCTCCATCGGCGTCGAATGCACCTGGCTGAACGGCAACGATCTGCGCATCCGCCGCCCGGAAAGGCTGGACCTCGCCTCCATGGACGTGGAAGCCGCACGCCGCACCCGCAGCGTCATCATGCTGCTCGGCCCGCTCCTCGATGAGGCTGCCTCGTACCAGCTGCCCTACGCCGGCGGTTGCGATCTCGGGACCCGGACCGTGGAACCGCACATGCAGGCATTGCGGCAGTTCGGACTCTCCGTGGAAGCCAAATCAGGCTTCTATTCAGTGCAGGCCCCGCCGGCCGACGGCGAGCACCGCACCTTCGTGCTCACGGAGCGCGGTGACACCGTAACGGAGAACGCCATCATGGCCGCCGCACACCGCAGCGGTACCACGGTGATCCGCAATGCCAGCCCCAATTACATGGTGCAGGACCTTTGCTTCTACCTGCAGGGGCTCGGCGTGGTCATCGACGGCATCGGGACAACCACCCTGAAGATCACTGGGCGCCCGGCGATCGACGTCGACATTGAGTACTTCCCGTCCGAAGACCCGATCGAGGCCATGAGCCTGATCACCGCGGGCATCGTGACCAACTCGGAGGTCACCATCTGCAGGGTCCCCA
Source organism: Arthrobacter sp. FW306-1B-G06A (assembly GCF_058781765.1). Taxonomy (NCBI): domain Bacteria; kingdom Bacillati; phylum Actinomycetota; class Actinomycetes; order Micrococcales; family Micrococcaceae; genus Arthrobacter; species Arthrobacter sp. FW306-1B-G06A. The sequence goes on from NZ_JBYSXB010000028.1 coordinate 20,154, forward strand.
TCGAGTTCATGGAGATCGAACTTGCCACGCTCGAGCAGATGGGCCAACAGCTCGACATCTCCGGCGAGTACTTTGCGCGCAACGGACGGACGCGCTTGGTGGATGTCACCACCAAGCCATCACGGTTGCGCGCTCCGGAGGACAAGATCCATCCGATGCCGTTCCCGGGTCTAAACATCGACAACTTGCCGTTCTTCGCGGTCATCGCCGGCAACGCCGAAGGCCAGACCATGATCCACGACTGGGTCTACGAAAACCGGGCCATCTACCTGACCGAACTCAACAAACTCGGCGCCCAGGTTCAACTGCTCGATCCGCACCGCATCTACGTCAATGGCCCCACCAAGTGGCGTGGCGCGGAAGTCGGATGCCCCCCGGCACTGCGACCCGCAGCTTGCCTGTTGTTGGCCATGCTGGCGGCCCGCGGCACGTCCGAGTTGCGCAACATCTACGTGATTGAGCGCGGATACGAGGACCTGGCCGAGCGACTCAACACCATCGGCGCCAAGATCGAGTACTTCCAGGACTGACGTGGACGGAGAACGTCGGAATCTGCACGATTCGGACTGACCAGCAGGACATTCTGCTGCATCATCCGGAGTCAGCGTTCGCTCACCCCCGAAAACAATGGGTTTGCCTTCTGCGCCCTGGCGATGATCCGGCAAAATCCGTCGTTGCGATCACCTCTGTTCGTCGTGCAGGGCGAGGACGGCACGGATTTCGTCCATCACCTGCTCCGGGTTGTTCCAAATCTGCTCGGGGGCGAAGCTCAGGAGGTCAAAGCCACGTGCCTGTGCAGCGTTCAGGCGTGCCATATCTTTCCTCCAAGCCTCCCGCGAGCTGTGGAAGGCGAAGCCGTTGACTTCAACGATGAGCCACCGTCCAATGAGAAAGTCCACACGTCCCACGCCGCGGATTTTGACTTGGCGACGGAATGTCAGGCCTTCTGATTCGAACAGCAGACGGGCGCTGATCTCCGGTACGGATTCGGACAGGCCGTCTGCCTTGGCGAGAAGCCTCCTGGCGTTTCCGTAGTAGTTGGCGGAGATCTCGCTTTCGAGCAGGGCCCGCGGGATGCCGAACTGCTGCATGGCAGACTGCGCAATCGAAATGGCATCGACCTCTGGCAAGCAGACCAATGCGTGAATCACAGTGTCCTCGACGGATGCCAAGGGGACGGCATTCTCCCGAGATAGGCGTAGGCCGCCATGCCGGACGAAGCCCCGGCCCCGGCAGTGCCGCGTAGCCAGGTGCACGCGCATGGGCTTGTCCTTGATCCACAGGCCGTAGCGTAAAGCTGCGCTCGCGCAGGTGACATGCCCGTTATTGAGGATCGCCGTGAGGTATTCCTGATCCGCTGACGGGAGGGCCCACACGCCTTTTCGCGGTTGGTGTGCCCCGGCGGAAGCCAACTTGCGGATGGCTGAGGGCGTATAGCCGCTGGCGCGCAGTAGGCCCACGCGCGCGACCCCACCCACCGTGGCAAGGAATTCCAAAGCATCCATGGATCCAGCTATCCATGGAATTGCGGCTGACGCCCCAGGGAATGTGCCGTATGTGGATGAGTTGGCGGACATTCTGCTGGATCACCCGGGGGTGGCTTATCGCTAATGCCCGGAAAATAGAGGCTGTCCCCCGGTCCTGTCGGAGTGATCCAGCAGAATCCCTCGGGCGGCCCGCAAAATCCCGGTCTGTCTCCGCAAGGCTGCCATGGCGCACAATTGATCCGTGCGCACTTTTGGTGTGGAAGAGGAGTTGCTGATCGTCGATCCCGTTACCGGCGAGCCGCTCGCGCTTGCCGACGCGCTCCTCTCGGCCCCCGCCCACGACGGCGCCGCCCACGATGACGCTGCCCACGCCGCCCAGGATGGCACCGAACCCGGACCCACCCTCGAGGAGATCGACGGTCCCGATACCGGCCTAAGCCACGAGCTCAAACTTGAGCAGATCGAAACCCAGACCCGCCCATGCCGCAGCTACGCCGAGCTCCTGCACCAGATCCGCAGGGGGCGCGGCCTCGCCAGCCATGCCGCTCGGCGCCACGGCGCTCGGATCGCCGCGTTGGCCACATCGCCCGTGGATGCTGCGTTGCACACCACTCCGGATCCCCGGTACGCCATCATGCTCGAACGGTTCGGTATCACGGCGCACGAACAGCTCACGTGCGGATTCCACGTGCACACATCGATCGAGTCCCCCGAGGAAGGCGTGATGGTCTTGGACCGCATCCGGGACAAGCTCGCGGTCTTCACGGCGATGAGCGCCAATTCTCCCTACTGGCGTGGCCTGGCCACGGGTTTTGAGAGCTATCGGACGCAGGCGTGGAACCGCTGGCCTTCGTCGGGGCCGTCAGCCATCTTCGGGTCCCTGGCTGCTTACCGACGGGTTGTCCGGAGGCTCATCGAAACGGGAGTGCTGCTGGACGAGGGGATGGTCTACTTCGACGCCAGGCTGTCCCGGCACGTTCCCACGGTGGAGGTCCGGGTGGCCGATGTCTGCCTCCGGGCCGAGGATGCGGCGCTCATCGCGGTGCTCGTCAGGGCACTGGTTGAGACTTCTGTTCGTGAATACCATGCCGGAATAGAGCCCGCTGCCGTGCCCACTGCGCTTTTGCGGATGGCGTCCTGGCAAGCAAGCAACTTCGGACTGCGTACCGAACTGCTGGACTTCGGAACCTTTCGCCCGGAGCCCGCCGCCGACGTCGTCTGGTCGTTGGTGGAATACTTGGAACCCGTGCTCGCCGAACAGGGTGAATTCGACTTGGTCCAAACCGGCGTGGCAGCCATCTTGAGCCGTGGCAACGGCGCCATCGAACAGCGTGGTGTTGCCGGGCGCTGGAGCGAGAGCAACGGGAGCGCGCCCGACGCCGCCGGGCTGGCCGCCGTCGTCGAGCACGCCGTCCAGATCACGATGCGCTCAGAGAGGGACGAGAGCGACACCAAGCCGCAACCCGTCCTCACCTGGGTGCGCCAGGACTGGCGCGAAGCGCCCGGCTAGACCTGCTTGAGGGCCCGCTCGAGGTCCCCGATGAGATCGTCCACATCCTCCAGCCCCACCGAAAGCCGCACGACGCCGTCGCTCAGGCCAATTGCCGCGCGGCCTTCCGGACCCATGGCACGGTGCGTGGTGGTGGCGGGATGGGTGATGAGGGACTTGGAGTCGCCGAGGTTGTTCGAGATGTCGATGACGGCGAGCCCGTCCAGCAGCGCGAAAGCGGCCTCCTTCGCCGATCGCCCCGCGGAGGGGAGCAGCTCGAAGGTGAGCACAGTTCCGCCGGCCTTCATTTGCTTTGCGGCGAGCTCGAACTGCGGGTGCGACTTCAGCAGCGGGTACTTGACCCAGCTGATGGCCGGCTGTTCCTCGAGCCACTCGGCGATCCGCAACGCAGACGCCGAGGAGTGGTTGACGCGCAGCGCCATCGTCTCCAGGCCCTTGGTCAGGACCCAGGCGTTGAACGCGGAAAGCGACGGACCGGTGTGCCGCATGAGCTGCTTGACGGGACCGTCGATGAACTCCTTGGTGCCCAGGATCGCTCCGCCGAGGACCCGGCCCTGGCCGTCGATGTGCTTGGTGCCCGAGTAGACAATCACGTCTGCTCCGAGATCGCCGCAGCGCTGCAGGAGGGGGGTGGCGAAGACGTTGTCGACGACCACCGTGGCGCCGGCCGCGTGGGCCAGCTCGCTCACCGCGGCGATGTCCACGATTTCCTGCATGGGGTTCGACGGCGACTCGAAGAACACTGCCGTTGTCGGCTCGGACAGGGCAGCACGCCACTGGTCCAAGTCAGGCCCGTCGACGAATACGGTCTCGACGCCCCAGCGCGGCAGGATCTCATTGAGGATGACGAAACAGGAGCCGAAGAGCGAGCGGGCGGCAACTACGCGGTCACCGGCAGCAAGCAACGCACCGAGGGCGGTGAAGACAGCGGACATGCCCGACGCCGTCGCGAAGCACGCTTCGGTGCCTTCGAGCAGGCGGAGGCGCTCCTGGAAGGTAGCTACGGAGGGGTTGCCGTAACGGGAGTAGACGAAGCGTTCGTCCTCGCCCGTAAATGCTCGCTCGGCGGCTGCGGCGGACTCGTAGACGAAGCCGGAGTTCAGGAAGACGGCCTCGGACGTTTCCTGGAAGTTGGTACGGTCAAGACCGCCGCGGACGGCCTGGGTGTCAGGGCTCCAGCTGGCGGCGTCAGGATTGAAAGTCACTTAGATGTTCCCCAGGTTCGTCGGAAGTCCACGGTTTTTCCAGCCGTTCACGGTTCGCTCGCCGTAGCGGTCCGGCTCGCCCTCAAAGCCCTCGAGGACGTTGTAGGAGGTGTAGCCGGCCTGGGTGGCGGCAATCGCGGCGGCGATGGAGCGCTGTCCGGAGCGGCAGAGGAAAACCAGTTCGGTGCCGTCCGCCTCCGGGGCCTGCTGCGTCAACTCTTCGATGAAACGGGTGTTGGGGATGCCTCCGGCCAGGTTCCACTGGATGAACAGGGGATCGTTCTCGGTGGCTTTGGTGTCCGGGATGCCGATGTGTGCCCACTCGCCTTCGGTGCGGACGTCCACCAGGATGGCGCCCTGCTCGAGCTTGGCCCAGGCGTCGTGCGGGCTGAGGTCGCCTGCGTAGCTCATGCGTGGCCCTCGCCGTCGAACTCTTCATCCAGCTGGTCCACCGCATTGGCAACGGCGGCATCTGCGCTCGCGATTGCCGCGGGCAGGACGATGGCCTGTGCCACGATTACGTCCGTGCCGTTGAAGGTCGCGGCCGGGCTGCCGTGCAACACGTATCCCTCCGCGAGGGCGGTGGAGATCCGCTCGCAGAATTCCTTGGTGTCAGGGCCCGTGATGAGACGGTACGAGAGTTTTTCTTCGGTGGGTTCAGGCATTGGTGCTCCTCAGTCACGCTTGCAGTTCGAAAGTGTCGATACGCCGAGTAGTCACCTGAGGCACCCCGCCGGAGAGAGGGTTGCCGACCAGCAAGTCAGGGCTTCGCGCTGGTGCTCATTACTCAAGAAGAAAAATAACATCCACGACGGCGGCCTGCATCACCGGCCGACGTCATGTTCCGTAACCGGACGGCAGCCAGGCTGGCGAGGGCTGGGGTGCCAGCGTCCTAGGACTCGGTTTCATTGGGCAGCGGTTCCAGGCTGGCCTGGATCCGGGGTGGAATGGCGTCGAACCGCGATGCTACTGCCGTAGGGGAGTGATGAAAAGTGGAACCTTGATGCTTCCGGATTTCCAGCAGTTCGTGGACGGATATCCCGGTGGCCGTGGCGAGTGCATGCAGCGAGAGGCTGTTGTGATGAGCCAATGCAAAAACCACACCCGACAAGGCTTCGAAACCTTCTGTCTCGTAGATTTCCTTCACCAGGTTGGACATGCCATTTGCATCATCGATTGATCCCGCTGACGCACCAGTCGCCATGGCCGTCAGGGACCATGCAGCAGAGTCGGGGCTGATGTAGATGCTCATGTCGATACCCTACGGACTCAGGCCCGCTTGGGGAATGGGCGATACGTTTATCTTTATGGCAGCACTCACCGACCTTGACCGCCAGCTCCTCTCCGCTCTCCGGGAGGACGGCAGGGCCTCCGTGGCGAGCCTTGCGCGCAAGCTGGGCGTTGCTCGGGCCACCGTGAATAGCCGGCTTGAGCGTCTTGTCTCCTCGGGGACCATCGTTGGCTTCACCGCGAGGGTGCGCGACGAGGTGGATCCACTTGCGATCCGGGCCATTGCGCTCATTGCCGTGGAGGGAAGGTCGGCGGACAAGGTCATTCGCCAACTCCGCGGACTTCCCGAGATTTGGGCGCTACACACCACGAACGGCGGTTGGGATCTCGTGGCCGAGTTGCGCACGGAAAGCCTCAGCGACTTTGACCAGGTGTTGGGCAGGATCCGCGGGATCGAGGGGATCGTCAATAGCGAGACGAGCCTGCTGCTCAGTTCCGTCCTGCGATAGTCGCTTTTATGACGGACGCCTGCCGTTGATCATTGTGTGCATAAGCAGTCATCATTTTGTGCATGTTTTCAATGAAAAGTACGTACTTTGGCAATTGTGGATGCATATCGCCGCTCCGTAGCCTCGTAGCAACAGTGCTTATGAGGGAAAGGAGCGCACATGACGCGCTTTGTCGATGTCCGCAATATGGTTCGTTGGACGGCCGGACGGGGCCCGGAGACCATCATCTCGGAGATGATGCAGTACCTGGAAGACGACTTCCGGCGGTGGGAATCTTTTGACAAGACTCCGCGGGTGGCAAGCCACACGCCATTTGGCGTCATCGAGCTGATGCCCACCAGCGACCAGGAAACCTACGGCTTCAAGTATGTAAACGGACACCCCTCGAATCCCGCGCGCGGCTTCCAGACCGTGACAGCTTTCGGTGTCCTGTCCGACGTCCACAACGGCTACCCGACGTTCCTTGCGGAGATGACAGTTCTGACAGCGTTGCGGACGGCGGCCACGTCCGGGATGGTCGCAAAGAGACTTGCGCGCCGCGATGCCCGGATCATGGCGATGATCGGAACCGGAACCCAATCCGAATTTCAGGCGCTGGCCTTCCGGGCGGCCCTGGGTATAAACAGTGTGAGGATCTGGGACACGGCCCCGGCAGCGATGGAGAAGTTCGTCCGGAACATGGCTCCCCTCGGCTTCGAGATCACCATCGCAGGCTCAGCGGCCCATGCAGTGGAGGGAGCCGACGTCGTCACCACGTGCACGGCGGACAAGGCCAACGCCACCATCCTGACGGCAGACCAGGTTTCGCCCGGAGTCCACATCAACGCGATCGGAGGCGACTGCCCAGGGAAGACTGAACTCGACGCTGCCATCCTCGGCATCGGTGACGTCTTTGTGGAGTACGATCCCCAGACGCGGATTGAAGGCGAGATCCAGCAAATGTCCGCCGATTTTCCCGTCACCGAATTCTGGCAGGTCCTGGCCGGGCACGCTCCGGGCCGGACCTCCAGGGACCAAATCACGATATTCGATTCCGTGGGCTTCGCGATCGAGGACTTTTCCGCCTTGCGTTATCTCCGCGATGCCGTCGAGGGTTCGGAGTTCTTCGAGGAGATTGACCTCGTCGCTAATCCCGATGACCCCAAGGACCTCTTCGGCCTGGTGCGGGAACTGTCGCCGATCGGCTCCTGAGATGCCCAACTGGTCCCCACCGCCACCCTCGCCTCGCAAGTCCCCGTCGGCTCCCAGCCTTCGCGAGCTCAGGCAGGGACCCTCGCCGGCGGGCCCCACGGCCAGGGAACCCGGGCGGCGTGGGCCCACGCATTTGTTGTCGTTTTGGAGCCTCTAAACGACAACTACTGCTAGTCAGTTGGGTGGGAGAAGCCTGGTGCGCCGGCCCCAGAACCGGCGCACCAGACGTTTTATCCGGGCATCCCGCCTGCCCAGCCCATCCCGCCGGCCCCGGCTACACCACCGCCAGGCGCAGGATCAGCTCGGCATGCCCGGGGAACCTCATGACGAGCGACTCGATGTCCCGTGCCGTTGGTTTCGCGGAGTCCGATCTCTCGTATCCCGGTGCGAGGCTGCAGCTCACCAAGGCGAACCCCGGCCCGGCCAACTCGGCACCGAACCAGGTGGAGTTCGGGGCAACTCCTTGCAACATCTCGCCTGCTTCCGGATCCGGCCCCAACAAGGCTTCGGTATAGCCAAAGTCCTGAAGTCCGAGCTCCCGGGAGAAGACGTGCAGCCTGATCGGTGTCCCCACGTGGAAGAACCACAATTCGTCCTGCTTGAGGGCGTGCAACTGGAGGACCTCACCCGCCTCCAGCAGGTACCAGTTGGAACTGTAGAGCGGATGGTCGACGCCGAAACGCGGAGGCAGCGCCGATCCGGCGATGTCCTCGTTGCTCACGAGCGCGGGCGCGAACCAGCCGCCCACGCTAGCAGGGGACATGTCCAACCGTTTGATCCAGTCCTCTGCGAATCCACTCATGTGACCGGGTCCTTCAGTGAGAAGCAGACGGTGATGCCGATGATGTCCTTGCTGCCCGGGGCCCGCAGCAACCCCTTTTGGGTCACGATGTCCACATTCACCATGCCGCCGTCCTTGCTGGGGACGGCGATGGTCTCGTGGAAGTTGAGCAACGGCTTTCCGCTCGCCATTACTTCCTTGTCGTGCGCAACGTGTTCCGCGCGCGAGTCCTGGTGCCCGATCAGCTCCGACTTATCCATGCCCACCAGGTCCGCGAAGTTCTGGTTGACCCACAGGAAGACCGAATTCGCGTCCTTCACCACCCAGTACACGCCGTCCTGCCTGTCCAGCACATCGGCGACACTCATAGGCGGAACCGTGGGAAGGAGCGCCGGGTCCAGCGCCGGGGCGACAGTCATGGCGCTGCCGCCGCTCCGCCGTCGGCCTCGAGTCTTTCGGCGAGGTCTTGCGCCAAGGCGACCATTGTCATGGTCGGGTTCCACGAACCGCCGGTGGGCCAGAGGCTGCCGCCCGTGACAAAGACGTTCTGCACGCCGTTGAGTCGGTAGTCGATTCCGACGACGGCGTCCTCCTCTTCGCCGATCGGCAGGCTCGAGCTTTCGTGGACCAATCCCGGAACGCGGCGCTCCGGGATGGCGGGACGCTCGGCACCCCAGGTTCCGTCGTCGGGATCTCCGCGCCAGTATTCGACCCGCTCCGCGCCGGCCGGGGAGAGGACCCGCTCCAGCATCTGGAAGGTTCCCTCGTCCATGGTGTCCCAGGTGTCGTCGTCGGTGGCGTTGGCCAACACCTGCAAGGTGACGTTGCAGGTGGGGTCCGCTCCGCCGGAAAGCCGCAAGTGGTTCTCCGGGTTGCTTTCGTCCAGTTCGCCGAGGACGGCGCAGACGAACACCAGGTAGTCCTCCGAGGACCGCAGCTGCGCGAGCGAAGCCGTGGCGACGACGTCGGGGGCGTAGCGTTCGGACTTCTGGGCGTTCTTGTCCGGGCAACGGTCCGAGAGGACCGAAAGCTGGACGTGGTACTGCATGCCGGCCGGGCTCTTGCCCGCCAAATAGATGGCCGCCAGTTCCAGCTCGCCGAGTTGTCCGCTGAAATCAAAATCCTCGCGGGGAACCCTGGCCACCACCGAGGTGATGAAGTGGGCGCTGAAATGCCCGCCGGCCCCCTGCACCTGCGGGAAGGAATTGAGGACCAGCGTTGCCGGTGGAAGCGTGCCCATGGCCAGGACCAGGTTGGCGTTGCCGACGTTCACTACGCCGCGGTTGGTGTTCAACGCGGTGGCCCGTCCGTCCTGCTGGAGCACGCTCAACACGGTGCAGTCCGTGACCATGCGAAGAGCCGCGCCCTTGCCTTGGGCCTCGAGGGCTGCTTGCTTGTCCGTCAGTTCAAGGAGGACTGCCGGCGTCGAGAACTTCGCGAAGTCCACGCCCGACGTCGCGCCAGTCGCCGCAGCGAGCGGTGCGGGCATGCTGCGGGTGGCGGAATCGATCTTGTGCAGGCCTGCCTCAAGCCGTTCCTGCAGGGCTTTCTGCATGATTCCGTAGACCGGCCGGGTGTCGTTGATGAGATCGACGACGTCGGCCGACCGGCCGGCGTCGATCTGGTCCGCCGAAACCACGTTCAGGAGGTCTTCCGCGGACGTGAAGTGAGACTTGGCGGCGTCCATCACTGCCCGCGGCCAGCCCCGCATTTCATCTTCCTCGGGGCGGGGGCACCATGCGCTCCACATGATGCTTCGTCCGCCGTAGAAAGGGACCATGCCGTGCTGCCACGAAATCTTGCCCGGCGGCTGGGTGGCGGTGGCAGCTGCCAAGGTCCACGGGAAGGTCTCCGAGAGGCCTCCCAGGGTCTCCTTGTAGGGCAGCGGCAGGTTCTGGAAGTGCTGCGGCAAGAAAAACGGACCCCGTTCAATGATCAGGATCCGTGCGTGCGGGTTGACTGTCAGTGTCCGCTCGGCGAAGGCGTAGGCGCAGAACCCACTGCCGATGACGATGTGGTCGAATTGTTCCTCTTCGCGGACTTTTTTCCATTCCCCCTCGGAGAGGAAGAAAACGTGATCCATGACTTTCTGGGGCGAGGGATCCTGGGGTCCGGGCGTGGGAAACCCGTGATTGAAATTCTGGGACGAAGAAACTGCACTCATAACGATGCCCTCCATCAACTTTGCTGATTCCACGGCACCGTGAAACCAGGTGCCCACTGGGCCTAGAGGCAGATCACCCTTCCCCAGCAGAGTTCACGGGACTAGTTAACTACTGCCGCCATGGCGGCACAATAGAGTTCGGTGAGGATCCACGGTCGGCGGCTGAAATCCGCCGGCAAGCCGCGGCTATTGAAGGTCTTCCGGTTCCGTCGAGGGCCCAAGTGGCCCGGGTGTCCGATGCGGCAGGGGCGGGCCGGGATGTGGCGGCCGGGGTACATGTTTGTGCAGGTGCGGCGGATGCGGGGCTGGGTGTGGCGGGCCACCGTGCGGCGGATGCGGGGCACCGTGCGGGGCTGGGTGAGGCGGACCGCCGTCGGGCTCGGTCTCCCCAGCTGAGGCTTCGGGCACCGTCCCGGCTCTCTCGGGATCGGTTCCCGTGGCGGCATCGTTGGATTCCTCCGCCGCGAGCCCGTAATAGCTGTAGAGTTCCTGTTCCTGCGTCTCCGTGATCACGCCGCGGTCGCTCTCGATGCGCGGGCCGTTCTTCACTTTGTCCTTGGCAAAGGCCACCCTGATCACTGAATTCTCAATGCTGGCTCCGGAAAGCGGGGCGAAAGACTCGGACATGCCGAACAAGCCGGTCCGCACGGTGACAAACACAGGATCCCCGGAATCACCGCTCGTGAAGACCTGTTCAACTGAACCGATTTTCTCCCCGGCGGCGTCTACCACAATCCCTCCGTTGAGGACGATGTTGTCGATGTCCCGCAGGCTGAGCATGATGCAGATCCTTCTCGTATCGGGGTTCCGGCGGTACCGGCCAAGCTGTTCTACATTCTGTCCTGAATCTTCGCGCCCGGCGACAGGGTCCGTCTCTGCCGAACGCACTCACTGGCCAGCGATTGCCAGCACTGCCACCGCTGCGAACACCGTCAGAGGCGCAACAATCAGGCCGAAGATCGCATAGCCCTTCCACGTAATCAGCACATTCATGCGCATGAGCCGATCGTGCCACAAAAGGGTGGCCAAGGAGGCCCACGGTGTGATGATCGGGCCCGCATTGACTCCGATCAGCAAGGCCGCCATTCGCACAGGCGACCCGGCCAGCGGTTCTGCCAGCAGGTACGCAGGCAAATTGTTGAGGACATTGGAACCGGCGGCGCCTGTCGCGGCAAGCCGAACCAGATCCATAAAGCCCTGGCCTTGTCCGGCCAGCTGACTCAGCAACACGGGAGCCCCCAGATGCCTGGCTGCTTCCATCACCAGAAAGAGGCCGGAAGCGAACAGCAACAAGGACCATGGAATCAGCGACACCTTGAGAACCCGCGGGCGCCGTAACGCGAACACCACACCAAGAACCACTGCACCGGCCAGGGCCGGGATCCAGACCGGGACCCCGGACACCAGCGCGGGTAGCAGCAGCGCCAGCACCACGGCGCTGCACGCGAGCAGGACCCGGTCCGCCGCAGGCCTGGAATCAGCCCCGGCCGGCTGATCCGGCCTGATCCGTCCGACCGGGATCCGTGAATAGCGGTTGCGCAGATCCCGCCGGAAGACGACGGCGATGAACAGCAGGGGTACGACGACGGCGGCAAGCGAAGGGGCCCACATCAGGCCGGCAAACCCGCCCGGAGTAATACTGCCAAGGCTGTGCTGGGCCAGAAGGTTGGTCAGGTTGGAAATGGGCAGCAGCAGGCTTGCCGTGTTGGCCAGCCACACCGTCGTCAGCGCGAAGGGCAGGGCCGGCAGTCCGGCTTGCCGCGTCACGCTGACCACCACGGGGGTCAGCAGCACCGCCGTCGTGTCCAAAGAGAGGAAGACGGTACTCAGCGTCGCGAATGCCGCCAGTAACAGCCACAAAAGAATGCTGTATCCGCGGCCCCAATAGCGGAGCCGGCGGGCAGTCCAAAGGAACACTCCAGCCTCACTGCACAGCTCAGTAACAACCGTCATCGCGACGACAAACAGCAGAATCGGCGCCACCCGATCCACGAGTGCCACTAGATCGGTGAAAGGCAGGGCGCCGGTGGCGATCGCCACGGCTCCGGCCGCAAGGAGCACCGCTCCAATGATCGCCAGACGCATGAACGGAGTCTATTCCCCGGCTAAGCTCGGATCACATCGATACTGACTGAATCCCTGCTTGACGGAAAACAGAGGTGCAACCGTGACGCTTGCCGAAGACAACCTCAACCAGCCAATTCGCATCCAATTCGAGGCATTCATCGATGAGCACCGGCGCGCGCTCAATGACTGCTTGAACGGGTTGACGGAGGAACAGGTCCGGCGGTCATTGGTGCCGTCCCGGACCACCCTGCTGGGCCTCGTAAAACATGCGACCTTCGTGGAGAAGGTCTGGTTCGACGAAGCCATCACGTGCCGTTCGCGCGCGGAGATCGGCATCCCTGCGACGCCGGATGAATCTTTTATCCTCGACGACGGCGACACCATCGCTTCAATCCAGCAGGCACACCGCGAGGCATGCGAAGCATCGCGCCGGGCGTCATCGTCCTTGGGGCTCGACGACATGCTCAACGGCAACCGACGCGGCCCGCTCCCGCTGCGCTGGGTGTACCTCCACATGCTGCGCGAGCTTGCGCAACACTGCGGGCACGCGGACATCCTGCGGGAACAAATCACCGCACCCAAGTGACTCGCAATAGATGTCGTTTAGGGCGCTCTAAACGACATCTACTGCTAGTTAGTTGGGCAGGGGAGCCAGTTGGCGCGAAAACCCTACTCGATCCCCGCGAACAGCTCGTTCAGCTCGGCCGTCAGCTGTTTGCGCATTGCCGGCGTGCCAATCTCCCTGCCATCCACGTGGTTGACGGGCGCGATGAGCCGGATGCTCGAGATCAGCCACACCGCGTCCGCGTCGAACAGGTCTTCCGGGACCAGCGGGCCGTAGCCGAGCTCCCAGCCCGCTGCCTTCGCTTTGGCGAAAAGCGCGTCTTGGGACGTGCCGGGCAGGATGCCGCTGTCCAGCTGCGGAGTGATGAGGCGCTTGACCGTGCGCGCCGAGCCGGCGCCGTCGTCGACCGTTTCGACATGGGCAAGCAACACCGTGGAGGTCGGGCCCTCCAGGACGCGGCCGTCCGTTGACGTGAAGATTGCGTCGTCCGCACCTTGCTTGTGCGCGTAGCGCAGCGCGGCCATGTTCACCGCGTAGGAGAGCGTCTTGGCGCCGAGCAGCAGCCAGGGGGCGCGGTCGCCCGCCTCCGTGTCAAAGCCACGGTCAAGGAGTACGACGTCGATGCCCGTCTCGCGCTGCCGGCGACTGCCCGCGGGGGACGGCGAAGCCTGGATCCAGCACGTGGGAGTCGAGGCGCCTTCCACCCCGCGCGTCACCAGCAGCTTGACCACTACCTCGTCTTCGGCCGGGCTCGGCGCGGGGAAGGCGTCCCGGAATTCGGTGATCGCGGTGTCGATCGCCCGGCGCCAGACGTCCTGCCCGGGAATGTTGAGGTCCAGTGCGCGGGCTGAGCTCTCAAGCCTGTTCAGGTGCGCTTGCACCTTGCGCGCACGGCCCTCGACGGCGAGCAGCGACTCGAAGACGCCGTCGCCCCGGGTGGCGCCCAGGTCGGTTGCCATGAGCTGTGGCTGGCTGGAATCGGCGACGCGGCCGTTTTCGAACGCTGGATCCAGGAAAACGAGGACCGTCGAGGCAGGTAAAGTCATGCTTCCAGCTTAGTGCTGGCCCACAGGACGAACAGTCGCGAGCGGTGCGCCAGATAGGCTGGGCTGACTGTTGGTTCTTTGACTAACTATTCGATCGTGGGGGTGTGGGGTGCTGTTTCCTTTTCAGTTCGGGGTTGAGTGGACCTGGCTCCTCAGCGCGTGGGCCGTCGTCGAGATTATCCTGAGGGTGGTGCTGCTGGGCGTCATCCCCGGTAACCGCCGCCCCACCACGGCCATGGCGTGGCTCCTGGCCGTCTTCCTCGTTCCCTCCGTCGGCTTCGTCCTGTTCCTGTTGTTCGGCAATTTCCGCTTGTCCCGCCGTCGTCGTGAACAGCAGGAGGAAGTCAACGATCGGGTGCGTGCAGGCACGTCGGCGCTCGCCGACGTCGTCAGCACGTACTCGGGACCCGAATGGGTGACCTCGGCCGGTGAACTGAACCGGCGGCTGGGATCCTTGCCGATGGTGGACGGCAACTCCGTGGAGCTCTTCCCCGGCTACGAAGAGTCCATCAAAGCCATGGCGGAAGCGGTCAAGGGGGCCAAGAAGTTCGTCAACGCGGAGTTCTACATCATGAGCAGCGACTCAGTCACGGACGAACTGCTCACCGAGTTGGAACAGGCAGCCGCGCGCGGCGTCAACGTCCGCCTTCTGTTCGACCACATCGGCACGCTGCGGATTCCCGGCTACCGAAAGCTGGTCCGCAGGCTCAAGCGCGGCCAGATCCAGTGGCGCCGCATGTTGCCGCTGTTGCCAATCCACGGCCAGTGGCGCCGTCCGGATTTGCGGAACCACCGGAAAATCCTGGTGATCGACGGCGAAATTGCCTTCACGGGTTCCCAGAACCTGATTGAGCCCTCCTACAACAACCCCAAGCACCGACGCGCCGGGCGCAAATGGGTGGAGCTTATGGCGCGGATGGAGGGGCCGATCGTTGCAACCCTCAACGTCGTCTTCGCCACCGACTGGCTGAGCGAAACCGACGAATCCCTCGAACATCAACTGCAAGTCGCGGTCCAGGCAACACCCGGCAGGATGACCGCACAGGTGGTTCCGAGCGGCCCGGGGTTCGTCACGGAAAACAACCTCCGCCTGTTCAATACGCTGATCTACTCGGCCCAGCACCGCATCTCGATCTGCAGCCCGTACTTCGTGCCCGACGATTCCCTGCTGTACGCCATCACGACGGCGGCCCAGCGTGGCGTCGACGTGGAACTTTTCGTCTCCGAGAAGGGCGACCAGTTCCTGGTCCACCATGCGCAGCGGTCCTACTACGAGGCGCTGCTGGAAGCCGGGGTACGGATCTACCTGTACCGCGCGCCGTACGTCCTGCACGCCAAGCACTTCACCATTGACGAAGAAGTGGCCGTCCTCGGTTCCAGCAACATGGACATGCGTTCCTTCTCGCTCAACATGGAGGTGTCCGTGATGCTCCTGGGCGCCGAAGCCGTGGACAGCATGCGCTCCGTGGAGTCGAGCTACAGGGAAATGTGCCGCGAGCTGACCCTGGAGGGCTGGTTGCACCGGCCGATGCTTGCCAAATACGTGGACAATGTAGCGCGGCTTACGGCGACCCTACAGTAGGGACTCAGTCCTCGCAGCCCTCGTCCGCAGGTTCGCCGTGGATCCTCGACAGCAATCCATGGAGTTGCTGGAGCTCATCAGCGGAGAATCCCGCAAAGGCCTCCTGCTCGACGTCGGCCACCGCAACTTCAATGGACGCCACCGCGCGTTTGCCTTCCGCGGTGATTTCTACGATATGACGACGGCGGTCCGCGGGGTCCCGGCGTCGTTCCGCCAGCCCTTGGCGCTCAAGGTCGTTCAGGACCGCTACTAGTCCGCTCGCGTCGATGGAGAGAGCATCGATCAGGCCCTGCTGACTGAGCGGGCCGGACTCGTCAAGCCGGCACAGCAGCACGGCATGCCTCGGGCTGAGCCCGGAGGAGTCCAGCGCTTGGCGGAGGCGCGTATTCATGATGCGCCCGTGACGCGCAAGGAGGAACCCCAGTTGCTTTCCCGCTGCCGAAGAACTCATCAGGAAAATCTTATCACTGAGGAAATTATTGATAACCAACAATCGTTGTCATTCATAAACGATCTGGGCGGCACAAGCCGCGCAGCGTGAGCTTTCTACCGAGGGAGTTGCCATGAATGACCAGGCTCAGCACCCCACTGTGGTGGTTATCGGCGGAGGCTACGGCGGGATTTCCGTAGCCAAGGCGTTGGACGAACACGCGACGGTTACCTTGGTGGAACCCAAGGACGCTTTCGTACACAACATTGCGGCCCTCCGATCTGTGGTCCAAACCGATTTCCTGCCGCGGATGTTCCTTCCCTATGACCGCCTGTTGGCGCATGGAGAGGTACTCCGGGACCGCGCTGTCCGGGTGGACGGGCACACGGTCGAGCTGGCATCGGGTGCCAGCCTGGCGCCGGACTACCTTGTCCTCGCCAGCGGTTCCAGCTACCCCTTCCCGGCCAAAAGCGATCGAATGGTCACCAGCGACGCCATCGCCCGCTACCAAGCCGCACATGACGACCTCAAACGTGCAGACAGGGTGATGCTGCTGGGCGCCGGGGCGGTAGGCCTTGAGTTCGCAGGCGAGATCGCGGCGGCATGGCCGGAGAAGGACATCGTGATGGTAGATGTGGCGGCGGACATCCTTCCCGGGCCCTACGATCCACGGCTGCGGATTGAGGTCAACCGGCAGTTGGATGAACTCGGCGTACGCCGGATTCTGGGAAGCCCGTTGGTGCAGTTGCCTCCTGTTCCTGCGGGTGAATTTGCCACCTTTACCGTCAACACCGCGGACGGTACCGCCATCCAGGCGGACATTTGGTTCCGCTGCTATGGAATAGCCCCGCAGACGGACTATGTGGCGGGAGGCCTCCTTGCCGCGCGGAACGCCGAGGGATACCTTGACGTCACCCCCGAACTCCGCGTTGCGGGCTTCGAGAACGTCTACGCTTTGGGCGACATTTCGGCGATCGACGTGAACAAGGCGGGCGTCGCGGGTCGCGAGGCCGCAGTGGTTGCCAAGAACATCCAAGCCCCGATCGAAGGCTCCACGGATCTGGCCGCTTACACGCCGTCGAAGCCCGTCATCATCCTTCCGTTGGGACCGTCCGGCGGCTCGGGACAACTGCCCGACGGCGAGATCGCCAGCCCGGAGCTGATTTCCCAGATCAAGGGCCAACACATGATGATCGACCGCTATGTCGAAATGTTGAACCTCGGCGCTTGAGCTGTCCGCTTCCGCTGACTGCTAGCCGAGGACGGCGTTGACGAGTTTGACCAGTTCCGCCGCGGAGTCCGCGGTGACAGTGGCCCCCGTCTTGATCGCAGTGGCTCCGAGATTGCCTTTCACGCCGGTCACGGTCAGTGTGGTCACCTTCTGGCCCGACGGCAGGACCTGGGTGCTCAACGCTCCCGTTGACTGGTCCCCGCTGGTCTTCTGCGGCAACGGCTGGGTCTGGGTAGTGACCTTCTGCCCTCCCACCTCGATCGTGAAGGTGGAACACTGCGCCAGGGCATCAGCGGATTTCTTCGTCTGGCCGGCCAGGACGGCGGGGTCCTTCACCGCCAGGGCGGTGATCACTGTGACGGACTTATCCGCCGCCGAAATGCTCTCCCCTGCCGCATACGTCGCGCCGTCCGGGACTTGCGCGTTGGTGTTCGCCAACGCTGCGCACGCCGGGGGTGTGATGACGGCGGACGCGAGCATCTGCTTCGCCGCGATGATGCCTTGATCGAGCTGCGCGGCAGGCACCACGGTCAAGGGCTTGCCCTGGTCATCCTTCAACTGCGCGACGATCGACGCAAGTTCCTCGTTGGTGTACGCCTTCGGTGTAGGAGTTGGTGTTGGTGTCGGTGTCGAGGAGGAAGCGGCGGCGTTGCCCGGATTTGCGGGACCTCCGCAGCCGGTCAACGCCAGTACGCCAGCAAAGAGAATCCCGAGCGGTGCGAGCATTTTTTTCATGTGTAGACCCCAATTTTTGTGGCGGCACGAACCTTCCCGGGGATAACCGGCACGGCCTTGCCTCAACCGCCCGGCCGGTCTTTCACCGCACCGGTAACAAGCGGCAATGAATAGGATGGTTGCCACGGTACACAATCAGTAGGCTTCCTAAATAGAGTGTGCCCTACTTGGATGCCGTGAGCCGGTTCAGTACTCGCCCTTGATCACGAAGTAGGAGCCGCGGATGACGCCTGCCAGCTTCGACTTCTGGCGAGCGAATTTGAAGCGTGACGCCAGTTCTTCCGGAATCTCCATGCCGTCCGAGAGCTTGAATCCGACAGCCCGCTTCCCGTCGGCCTCGATGCTGTACATAACGTTGACCGACAACCCGGACTCGTAGAAGACGTAGGCCATCCGCAAACCGTCGACGTCGAACGCGGTTGCTTCCAGCGGGCGGGAGCTGATGACGATGTCACGCTCCTCCTTCAGGATGCGGCTCACGCGCTCGACGACTTCCGGAACCTCGCCGGCAGGGCTCACTGTGAAGACGTGGCCGTACTTGTTCCGGTAGTAGCGGCCCTCGTTGGCGCGCAACCCGGCAAGCGCCTCGGCAACGGGAGACGATTCCAGTCCGACGGTAGAGACATTCTCGAAGTCAACGATGTACGGCATGCACCCTCCTGGTAAGACGTAGTGGGACCAATGCTAGCGCTTGGCGTGCGGGCACTCCCAAGGGGGCTTTCCTTCGCGCCGCAATGGGGCGATTCTGGAATTCCAAGCATGTTTGGAAGCGTTCTTCGGAGGCGTCATGGCGCGGAAAAACGAGTCCCCGGCTGTGCAGGCACCGCCCGAGCCGGGAGACGAATACCCTGAGAAAGTCCGGATCCTCGCCGAAGGCCGATTGGTCAGCGACAGGCTGTGGAACGCGGACCTCGCACCGGCCCGGCAACGCAACTGGAGGGTCCGCAGCCTCTTCGCCCTGTGGATGTGCGACGTCCACAGCATCGCCGGTTACACTTTCGCGGCCGGCCTCTTCATCACGGGACTGGTGGGCTGGCAAGTCTTCCTGGCCCTGGTCCTCGGCATTACCCTGGTCTATTTCCTCATGAACTTTGCCGGGACGGCAGGTCAGAAAACCGGCGTACCGTATCCGGTCCTGGCGCGGATGTCCTTCGGCCTGTTCGGCGCCAACCTGGCTGCCCTGATCCGGGCACTCATCGCCATCGCCTGGTACGGCATCCAGACCTGGCTCGCTTCGGAAGCCGTGCTGGTACTGCTGTTTTCCGTGTGGCCCCAGTTGACGTCGCTCGACGGTCCGGACGTGCCCCGCATCCTTGGCCTGACGCCGCTTGGTTGGGCGGCTTTCCTGGTCCTCTGGGCGGTCCAGCTGCTGGTCATCCGGCGCGGCATGGAGACGGTCCGGAAGTTCCAGGATTGGGCGGGCCCTGCAATCTGGGTGGCCATGTTCGCGCTCGCGATCTACATCCTGACGCAAGCGGGCAACAAGTTCAGCCTCTCGATCCCCGGCGTCGCGCCCTTGGACGGCCCGGCAGCCCTGACCCAGTTCTTCTCTGCCATCGCCCTCACAGTCACCTACTTTGCCGCGCTTCTCCTGAACTTTTGCGATTTCTCCCGGTTCTCCCCGGACCGGAAGACCATCCTGCGCGGCAACTTCTGGGGCCTGCCCGTGAACTTCATCGCGTTCGCCCTGGTCACAGTGGTGGTCACAGCCGGTGCGGCGTCCTACTTCTCCGCAGACCAGTACCGCGGGCAGGACATGTTCAAGGTCATCACCGATCCCGTGGCGATCGTCCAGGCGATCAAGAATCCGTGGATCACCATCATCGCCGCCGTGACGTTCGTGGTGGCCACGATCGGCATCAATGTGGTGGCCAACTTCGTTTCGGCCTCCTACGACCTCGCCAACGTGGCCCCGCACAGGATCGACTTCCGCCGCGGCGGCCTCATCAGCGCGGTGTTGGCAATCGTGATCCTGCCCTGGAACCTCTTCAGCAGTCCCGTAGTGATCGTGTACTTCCTGGGCGGCCTGGGCGCGCTTCTCGGTCCGCTGTTCGGGGTCATCTTCACGGACTTCTTCCGCATCCGGCACCAGCGGTGCAAGGTCTCGGACCTGTACCACGAGGACGAGAAAGGCCTCTACTTCTACACCAAGGGCTGGAACCTCAAGGCCATTGCGGCGCTGGTCCCTGCCGCCGTCGTCGCAGGTGTTTTGGCCCTGGTCCCGGCCCTGCAGACATTCCTGCCGGGAGGCTCGGGCCTGGGCCCGTATTCATGGTTCGTGGGGGCCATCCTGGCCAGCCTGATTTACTACACGATCACCCGCAACGATCCCCGGACGGTCCGCGCCCGAACGGAGGAACACGACTGACGCTCAGATAGTGGGAAACTCCGCGCCCAGGGCGGAGAGCACGCCGAACGCCTTGGTCCGGATTTCCTCGTATTCGTCCTGGGGTGTCGAGTCCGCTGTGATGGCGCCCCCGACGCCGAGACTGAGCGTGCGTCCGCCGTTGCCGTCGGGACCCATCACCAGGGTCCGGATCACGACGGCGAGATCGGTCGCCGCATTGAGCGAAAAGTACCCGATCGCTCCGGAGTAGACCCCGCGCGGTCCGGACTCCAAGCCGTCAAGGATGTCCATGGTGCTGATCTTCGGGGCGCCCGTCATGGAGCCGGCAGGGAACGCGGCCGCCACGGCCTCGGCCCGCGGTGCTCCAGGCCGCAGCCGGGCGTCGATGGTGCTCACCATCTGGTGTACCGTCGCGTAGCTTTCCACCGCGCACAACCGGCTGACGGTCACCGACCCCGGCACGGCGAAGTGGCTGAGGTCGTTGCGGAGCAAGTCCACGATCATGATGTTCTCGGCACG
Source organism: Arthrobacter sp. FW306-1B-G06A (assembly GCF_058781765.1). Classification (NCBI taxonomy): domain Bacteria; kingdom Bacillati; phylum Actinomycetota; class Actinomycetes; order Micrococcales; family Micrococcaceae; genus Arthrobacter; species Arthrobacter sp. FW306-1B-G06A. The sequence continues at coordinate 40,753 of NZ_JBYSXB010000028.1, forward strand.
GTCCTTGAGCGAGGATTCAAGGCCACGGCGCAGCGCCTCGTCGATGACCGGATCGTTGGCCCGCGCCCTGGTGCCCTTGATGGGCTCGGCCCGCATGCCGCCGTCGGAAGTTATCCGCAGGAAGCGTTCCGGCGAAGTACTCGCGACCGTCAGATCACCGAACCGCAAGTAACTAGCGAACGGCGCCGGGTTGCGCTTGCGCAGCGCGAGGTAGCTCTCCCACGGGTCCAGCCCGGGATCCGGGGCGGTCACCGTGGTGGTCAGGCAGACTTCGTACGTGTTGCCCTCGGCAATCTGGTGCTGGGCCTCGGTGATTTTGCTTTTGTACTCGTCCTCGGTGTCGCGGCTGGAGAACTCAAGCGCCATGGCGGAACTCCCGACGGCGGGATCCCCGGCCGAGTGCCTCGGCGCACTTTCGGGTGCCGACGCCGCGGACAGCACGGACTCACGGGCAAGCCCGAGCCAATCACCGGCGTCGGGAGCGTCGATGGCGAGCAGCCAGACCGCAGCCTCACGGTGGTCGATCACCACGGCCCGTCCGGCGAAAAGCAACGCCGCATCGGGATTGCCGGCTTGGACATCGCTGCCACCCGTCTCCCGCTTCAGTTCGTAGCCGAGGTACCCCAGCCAACCGAGCGTGAATTCGCAGTCATAGCCTTCCGGTGCCCGCAAAGCCTTGCGGCCCCACACGGTGTCCAGCCAGCGGAAGAAGGGACCTGTGGTCACCGCGGTGGCGCATCCGGCGCTGAGGCGGGTGGTTCCGGAGCTGTGCATCACAGACTGACCGAAGGAGCCGCCGTCGTCCGCGAGGATACTGAAGCGGCTGCGTTCGGCGGCGTTGGAGGAACCGGCGTCGTCGACTGTGCCCCTGTTGGAGGCCGCATTGGAGGAATCGAGCCAGACGGCGTTGGCGGACCGGGCGTAGAGCGCTTGGAACAGGGCTGCGGCGTCCGGCGTGGCATCGATCCGTTCGGCCTTGAGCTGCAATCCGCGGCGTGCCGAGAGCTCGGGAGCCAGCACGGGGGAGAGCGCAGGGAGGTAGTTCAGCGCCTGCAGGGCATCGTCCGGGGCATTGCCGTCTGCCCGATTCAGTACCCTGACGTCAATGTGGTCGAGGACCTGGTCGGTCTCCAGCCATTCGTCCTCCTGCGCTGCCCAGCTGTCCCAGAACGGTTCGTAGCTGCTGCCGTCCCGGGCCATGGCACGGTGCCGGCGGTCGTCGTCGGGAGCGTCCACCCAGACCACGGCGTCCAGCAGGGGCCGGGCGGCACTCGCGGCTGCACCGACGCCCTCGACGATGACGATTTCGGCAGGCAGGGTGACGTGGCTGCGGCCGTCGTAATGTTTCTCCCAGTCCCAACTGACCCACTCGGCGGCGTCGCCGCGCCGCAACGGTGCCAAGACCGTGGTGACGTACCGCTCGATACCCGCGGCGAGGCCGTTCCAGCCCGGATAGATATCTTCGAGATGGAACAACGACACCTTGTGATGCATGCGGAGGCGGGCGGCTAGTTCGACGGCGAGAGTGGTCTTTCCCGCGCCGGACCGGCCATCGATGGCGATGATCACGGGTGCTGGGGTCATGAAATAGAGCGTACCTGCTGCGGGTCGTGGTGCTGTCCGTGCTGCCTGGCGGCGAGGGCGTCCCGGGTGTGCGCGACGATCCCGGGGACGGCCGCGCGGATGAGGTCCCAGGTCACGTCGAAATCGTGGTGGCCCCCATACCAAGGATCCTCGATGCCCAGGTCCAGGGTGCTCCGGCCGGCAACGGCTGGGTCGAAACTGCGCAGCATCCGGATCTTGGCGAGGGTTTCCGAATCCGGCGCGGCCTCGTGCAGCCAGCCATAGTGATCCACGTCGAGCGCCAAAATCAGGTCCCGCTCCCGGAACCACTCCTGGCGCCAACTCCTGGCAATGTGGCCTTCGGAGCGGATGCGGTGGGCCGAAAGGACGCGGGCTGCGCGTGGATCGATGGGATGTCCGGCCTCATAGGATGTAGTCCCCGCGGAGTCCACAACAACCGCTCCACCAAGCCCTCCGGCGTCGAACGCTTCAGTCAACATCAGTTGCGCCATGGGTGAGCGGCAGATGTTTCCCGTGCAGACGGTGATGATGCGGTATGGGCTCGACGCTGAGTACATGGAGCAAGCATGGGGGATGCCACCCCGTCTTGGCTAGTCAAAAGGAGGGTGAGATTACAGGATTTGTAAAGTCGCTGGTGGAGGCGTAATGAGTCACGAAATCCGCAAGTGCTCCAGGACTTCCTCGGCGCCGGGGTAGGCGGCCTGGGTGCCCTTCTTGGTAGTGGCGAGCGCTGCGGCAACCGATGCGAACGCCGCGGCTTCCGCCAAGGTGACACCTGCGGCGAGGCGGGCAGCCACGGCGCCGGTGAAGGCGTCCCCCGCACCGGTCGTATCCACGGCGTTGACCTTGGTGGGTGCGATGCGCGAGATCTGCTCCCCGGGCGCGGCGAGTGAATCCAAAACCACCGAGCCATGCGAGCCAAGGGTAACGAGCACCCGCTCCAGCCCCCGCTCCGCGAACTGGCTCCGGACCGGCTCCCACGCGCTCGCGTGCGCGCCCGGATGGGGCATCTCGGCGTCGCCCAGGAACATCGAGGCTTCGTGGGCGTTGACCAGCAGGACATCGCTCAAGGCGGCCAGGCTCTGCGGGATCTCGGCGTACGGCGAGAGGTTCAACAGGACTGTTGCGCCGGCGTCGTGCGCTGTTTTGGCGGCAGCCTCCACGGTCTCAAGGCTGACTTCCAGGCAGAGGCAGAGCACCCCGGCGTCGTCGAAGGCGTCCGCCGGCACGTCCGCCGGGGCGAGCGTTCCGTTGGCGCCGGCCGAAATGATGATGTTGTTCTCACCATTCGCGTCCACCGCGATGACCGCGACGCCGGTGGCATCGTCCGCGGAACGGCGGACGCGGGAAACGTCCACGCCGGCCCCTTCCGTGGAGGCGAGCAGCATGTCGCCGTTGGAGTCGTTTCCGACCGCGCCGATCAGGCTCACCAATCCGCCCAGCTTGCTCGCCGCGACGGCCTGGTTGGCGCTCTTGCCGCCGGGATTGACCGCGAAACCGTTGCCGTGGACGGTTTCGCCCGGGAGCGGGAGCCGCTCGCAATAGATGGTCAGGTCCGCGTTCAACGACCCGACGACCACGATCCTGCGGTTCACTTTTCAACCTCGGCTTCGAGCGGCTTGGGGATGAGCAGCGACGCCGCGAAGGCGGCAACCGTGATGGCCAGGCCGACGACGACGACCGTCAAGTACGAGGCCTTGGCGTCGCCGAGCGCCGAGGTCGCCACAAGGACGGCCGGCAACACGAGGAAGCTCAGGCCGGCGCCGAGGTTGAAGGCTCCGGCGTTCATGCCGGGCAGGAAGCCGGGGTTGCCGGCGGGGGAGAGGACAACTCCGAGTCCGTTGAGCATGATGTTGACCGTACCGGCGTACATGATGCCGAGCAAGGCCGTTCCCACGATCATGAGGGGCAGGCTGCTGAGTCCGAGGAACGCGATGACTGCAAGGGCCACGATGCTTCCCAGCATGCCGATGCGCAGGACTTTGGTGTAGCCGAGCACGGGAGCGAGCCGGCCGCTGATCGGTCCGAACACCCAGCCGAGGAGGGCGTACGGCGTGAGGATCATGAGCGACATCTCGGTGGGGCCGACCCCGAATCCCGGGGCCGCAGCCTGGACGTAGGCAGGGACGATGCCGTTGATGACTGCGAAGATACCGGTCATGGCGAGCGTTGTGGTCAGCAGTGGTGCCCAGGTGGAACGCTGGCGAAGGTGGATCGTTTCCACCATGGGCTTCTTGGAGCGCTTCTCGACTGTCCAGAAGGCGGCGAACGCGGCTGCGGCGACCACGATCAGCCCGATGGCCAGCATGAGCGTTCCGGAAGAGAAAGCGCCGACCAGCTTGGATCCCTCGTTCAGGGCTGTAAGGAGTGCGCCCACAGCGATGACAATGAAGAACACGCCAAGCCAGTCCATTCCGGTACCGGCGGCGGGCTTGCTTTCCCCTGCAAGGATGGCGATCAACGCCGTGGCCACGATTGCGAGGCCAACCATGAGCCAGAAGATGCTTCGGAATCCGAAGTGCTCGGCGAAGTAGCCGCCCACGAAGGAGTCGACGCCGGCGACGCCGCCATTGACCGCTGTGATGAGGCCCATGAGGGCTCCGTACTTGCGCGGGTTGTTGACCGCGGAGCGCAGCATGATGAGGCACAGCGGCACGGTGGGACCGCTGACGCCCTGGATGATGCGGCCCACGAAGAGCCAGGTAACGTCGGGCGCCATGGCCGCGATGACCGAGCCGACGGCCATGAGCAGCATCATGCCGAGGAGGATCTTCTTGCGGCCGACGATGTCGCTCAGGCGCGGCAGGAAGAGCGAGAACAGGGCTGCGGCCGTGAAGAACCAGGTTTGGGAGAGGCCGATGACCGCCTGGTCCGTGTGGAGCTCGTTGCCCATGGTGACCAGGGCCGGACTGAGCATCGATGCGTTGAGCTGGAACGCCACGCAGGCCGCCAGCAGGGCAACCATGAGGGCGGTGACGTTGCCGCGGTTGGTCTTGGTTTCGTTGATGAGGGTGGTCATTTACTTGGACTCTCCTGCGATGCCGGCGGCGGCGGGCGTGGCGGCGGTGGTGGCGGCAGCGCCGGTTGTCGGATCGCCGATGCGGACGATCGCGTCGGTGACGAGGTTCCAGAACTTCTCGTGGTCGAGGTCGACCGCGACGGAGGTGTTGCAGTCGGCCGGTGCGGGGGCGCGGAAATCGGCCACGGTCATTCCAAGGGTGAGCTTGCCCTGCAGTTCGATGTCAACGGGTACCTTGCGGGTGGTCATCACGGTGGGGTCGATGACGTAGGCCACGGCGCAGGGATCGTGCACCGGGGGATAGTCAAAGCCCTGGGCGTCCTTGTAGGTCTTGGTGAAGAACTCCATCAGTTCCATGACGAACTTGGCGGGCTTGGTGCCCACAGCGGCGATTTTCTCGACCACTTCCGGGGTGGCCAGGGCCTGGTGCGTGAGGTCCAAACCGACCATCACTACGGGCCATTTTTCGTTGAAGACGATGTGCGCGGCCTCGGGGTCGATGATGATGTTGAATTCCGCCACGGCGCTCCAGTTGCCTACGTGGTAGCCGCCGCCCATGAGGACGACTTCCTTGACGCGTTCAACGATGCGCGGCTCCTTGCGGGCGGCCATGGCGATGTTGGTGAGTCCCGCCGTGGGGACCAGGGTCACGGTGCCCGGCTCGTGCGCCATGATCGTCTCGATGATGAGGTCGACGGCGTGGCGCGGGTCCAGCTCGATGGTGGACTCGGGCTGTTCCGGGCCGTCCATGCCGGTTTCGCCGTGGATGTCCGGTGCGGTTTCGATAGAGCGGACCAGCGGACGGTCGCAGCCGGCGGCAAAGGGAACGCCCGTGATGCCTGCGATGGTGCCCACGGACAGGGCGTTGCGGGTGACCTTCTCGAGGGTCTGGTTGCCGACCACCGTGGTGACGGCGAGCAGTTCGATGTCCGGGTTGCCATGGGCCAGCAGCAGGGCAACGGCGTCGTCATGCCCGGGATCGCAATCCAGGATGATCTTCTTGCGTTCACGGGTCATGGTGTTGGGATCCATGTTCATCTCCACGTCATTGGGGCCTGCCGAGGCAGGGCGCTAAAGCATTCAGGGGAATTCTGGCACTGGCTTGCCGGTCACGTCAAACGCTTAACGCTGATTGCGTCAAGCGCTTGATGCCTTGCGGCGTGGGAAGGGGCCGATTCCCGGCTACGATCGTTGTATGGAATCCGCGGAACCAGTGCATCGGGCCTTAGGCCGTACGCAGCGCGTCACCGCGGCGATGGTGGCCTCCCTGGCAGGGGTCTCGACTGCCACCGTGTCCCTGGTTGCCAACGGCAAAACGCAGGGCAGGGTCTCCGAGGACAACATTTCGCGGGTCCGCCAGGCCATCGCCGAGCTAGGCTACGTGGTGGATGGCATCGGCAGTTCGTTGGCCAAGGGCGTGAGCTCGATCGTGATTCTTGTGGCGCCGGACATTTCCAACCCCTTTTTCGCCAAGGTCATTGCCGGCGTCCGGGAATCGCTCGGCTCCGAGTACCAGCTGCTGCTTTCCGTGACCGACGCCGGTGAGTTCCCCCGTGCGGAGGACGTCCGGAAGCTCCTGGCCCTTCGCCCTGCCGGCCTGCTGGTGGATGCGCCCAATGCGGCCTTCCTGGAAGACCTTTCCGTCGCCGGGCCGCTGGTCCTTCTCGATGCGCCCGGCCTTGAGGCCTACGCTCCGTCCGTGAACCTCGATGTTGCCCACGGCGCCCGTGAATTGGCCGCGCACCTTGCGGCCTCCGGGCACAAGCGCGTTGCCTACGTGGACAGCGTGACCGGCACCGCGACGTTCGAAGTGCGCCGGGCGGCGTTCTTGGATGAGGCACATTCCTGCGGCATTTCCGTTGCCGACGCGCACATCATCAGCACCACCATCGACGTCGGCGCTGCCGCGGCTGCCTTCGCTGCCGCCTGGCCGGACTGGCAGCGAGCCGGGGTCACCGCCGTCGTCTGCGGAACGGACACCCACGCGTACGGCGTGCTTCAGGAAGCCCGCGTGGCCGGGGTCCGGATTCCGGAGGAACTGGCGGTTGCCGGCTTCGACGACCTGCCGTATTCGGCCACGAGCAACCCGAGCCTGACCAGTGTGCACTTGCCGGCCACTCCACTGGGACTCAAGGCCGGCGAACAACTTCGGGGGCTGATGGAAGGCCGTGAACTGGACCAGCCGCAACTGACGCTCGAGAGCTCGCTGGTGGTGCGCGGCTCCACGAGGGCGTCAGCCCTGGGCGTCTTCGGCACGGCTCTCTGAAGAGACTTGGCAGGGGGATTCGTTCGGAAAGCCCGACGGCGGAGCTCCCCTTGTGCATCCGCGTGCGCCCTTTCGTCGAGGTCAATGAGCGATGCGCCGCATCCCACCTCACAGCGGCGGAACTCCTTGACCTGCCGCGACGTCGCCAGAAGGAGCCAGCGCAAATGTTCCATGTGATCCGCCCCGAGGGTGCTGCCCACCTCAACCGGCCGCACGTCGTCGTGCACCGCATGAAGCTCTATGAGGACGAGGTCACTACGGTTGATGGCGTCCCCGTCACCACTGTGGAGCGTACCTGGTTGGACATGGCCGAGATACTGACCGTGGACGAATTGGTGGTCATGGGGGACAGCTGTGTGCGGATACCGCGGGTTGAATTCGAAGGGCGGGACACGCCGCTGTGCACTCTTGGGGATCTTCAGCGAGTGATCGATCGCCATAAGGGAAAGAGAGGGCTGCGCAAAGCAAAATTAGCCATCCAACTGATCCGGATAGGCTCGGATTCGCCGCAGGAGTCATTGCTCCGCCTGGCGAGCACAAGTGGTGCGGGACATCAGCCGTTCGGAACGGTATGAGGCGCTGGGTTGGACGGAGGTCCGGATCTCAAAGCGCCACATGCTGAACGATGCGAAAGCTGCGATAGCCAAGGTCCGAGGCGCGCTGGTCCAGGCCGGCTGGCGGCCTGCCCGATCCTAAAATCGATTGCTCCGCAACTGTCGTTCTGAAGGTTCAATACGACAGTTTGGGCCCACGCCGGCGAGGGCCCCGGCCTGAGCTTGCGAAGGCTGGGAGCCGGTGGGGAGCAATCGATTAGTTTCTAGTGGATGGCGGCGAGCAGCACGCCCACGGACATGAAAAGCACTCCGAACGTGCGGTTGAGGACTTTTTGGCCGTGCTCGTTGTGCGTGAACCGTTGGAATGAACGGGCCGCCAAGGCGAAGAAGAACCACATGACGCAGATGTCGATGAAAACGATCGTGGTGCTGAGGATCAGATACTGCGGGATCAGCGGCTGCTCGGGGCGGATGAATTGGGGCATGAAGGCCAGGAAGAAAACGATCGCCTTGGGGTTGAGCAGGTTGACCCAAACGCCTCGCTGGAACATGGACCAGGCCGGCTCGTTCCGCCGGGCCTCTACTTTTTCCTTGTCCAGGTCCGGCCGGTGCAGGAATTGTCGGATGCCCATGTACACGAGATATGCCGCCCCCGTGTAGCGGATCACGTTGAAGACCACAGGCGAGCTGGAGACCAGAACGCCTACCCCGAGCGCAACGATCAGGATGTGCATGATCAGTGCCGCCTGTTGGCCCAGCACTCCCCAGATGGAGCGGCGGAATCCGGAGTTGAGCGAATTGCTCATGGTGGAGATGGCGCCCGCGCCGGGAGTGAAACTGATCAGGGTGCCGGCGCCTACCAGGGCCAGCCAAAGCGAAATTTGCACCAATCCAGCTTATGCCCGCGGGGCGCGCTACACGGACGAGCTGGTGAGCCTACACGGACGAGCGGTCACCAGAGCGTCTCCACCAACGGGAAGCTATGGAATTCCTGATCGGCCGTGATAACCACCATCGATTCCACGATGGCTTGCGCAGCGATCAGCCTGTCGAACGGGTCCCGATGCTCCCAATCGAGGTGCGCGGCCGCTAGCGCATGGACACTCCGAATGGACAGCTCCTCGTTGCACAGCTCGGCGACATGCCGCGCATAACCTACAAGCAGTCCGTCCAAGCCGGGGAGCTTACCCAGCTTGTGCTTGTAGCCGATCTCGTAAGCGCTGGCGGATGATGCCACGAGGCGGTTGTCGAATGACTGGATTGCGCGTCTCGCCTTGGATGAGAGCTTCCTGGGTTCCGTCAGGGCCCAAATCAGGGCATGCGTATCGAGGAGATAAGGGGTGCTTCCCACAGCGTAAGTTCCTCCTCATCCATGGGCTCTAGGAAATTATCGGGAAGTTGTCCCTTGACGAATCCAAGGCGGCGCTTGGTGGGCCGCTCAATCTTCACGAGCCGTGCGACGGGCTTGCCGGCCTTGGCGATAACCACTTCCTCGCCCCGTTCAACCATGTTGAGGAGCTCAGAAAGGCGGGTCTTTGCCTCCTGAACGTTGTACTGTGCCATGTTGACCAAGTTTAGTTGGTCAACCCATCCGACGTAAGGCTCAGTGGCACGGTGGATGCTTCTGGGCCACAGCCGACGGCGCTCAGGCACACTTGCCAAACCTCGAATGCACCCAGTGAAGCATCGTTTCCGGGAGATCGTCGCCAAGTACATATTGGGCGAAGTAGGAGTGCGGGCCGTTGGACATGTACCCGTTTTCGTCGAGCCCAAAATGGCCGATCATGTGAAGCCCTTGCCGTGCCGCTGCCTCTGACAAGTGCTTCGCCTCCGCGAGGATTGGCTGTTCATTGAAGTAGTCGTCCTCGGCCCAAATTCCGGCGTGCGCGATCGCAAAATACGTCGAGCCCTCGATATCCAGATCTTCCAGGATGGCGTCCCGGAATGGATTCAAGCTGCCTTCAAAGGACTCCGTGACAACCCGGATGCTTTCCAGCTGCATCTCGGCGTCGAGGCCAATCACGACGAGTCTTGGGTAGAGTTTTTCATCTTGGACTATGAGCGGACGGGCAAGAATCTGGAGGTCAAAGCCTGCTTGAATGATCATGTGTTGAGGCTATTCGCGGCCGCGGCCCACAAACAGAGACCACTTTGCCTATGTGGACAACTGCCCCAGTTTGGCCGCCTTCACCAGGAGATACTGCCGCTCCTGCAGGCTCCCCGTCTTCTTCGCCGCGGCAAGAAAGCACTCCCGGGCGCCCGCAAGCTCGCCGGCCATTTCGAGCAGGTGCCCGCGAACGGCGTCGAGCCTGTGCCAGTCTCCCAGCCCGGCCCCAAGCCCATCCAACAGCTGAAGGGCCTCCCGCGGCCCTTCAACCATGGCCACGGCAACTGCCCGGTTGAGCGCCACGACCGGGCTTGGGGCCATGGCTTCAAGGACCGTGTACAACGCCAGGATCTGTGGCCAGTCGGTCTGGTCGGCCGAGGATGCCTCGGCATGGACTGCGGCGATGGCGGCCTGCAGCTGGTAGGGGCCCGGACGGCCGACCCCGAGCACTGTTGACAAGAGTTCAAGGCCCTCGGCGATCTGGGTCGTGTCCCACAGCCGGCGATCCTGTTCCGCGAGCGGCACCAACATCCCGTCCGGGAGGGACCTCGCCCGTCGTCGTGCGTCGGTGAGCAGCATGAGGGCCAGCAATCCGCCCACTTCGAGCTCGCTCGGAAGCAGCCCCCGAAGGAGCCGGGCAAGGCGGATGGCCTCGGCAGTGAGGTCTTCGCGCTGCATGGACGGGCCTGAACTGGCCGCGTAGCCCTCGTTGAAGATCAGGTATAGGACGTGGAGTACGACGCCGAGCCGCGCCTGTCGCTCGCCCGTTTCCGGGAGCTCGAAATGGGCTCCGGCCTTCTTGATGCTCTGCTTGGCCCGGCTGATCCTCTGGCCCATAGTGGCCTCCGGGACGAAGAACGCGCTGGCGATTTCCGCCGTCGTGAGCCCTCCGACTGCCCGCAAGGTCAGTGCCAGTTGCGACGGTGCCGAGAGGGCGGGGTGGCAGCACAGGAACAGGAGGGTGAGGGTGTCTACCGCAAACCCTTCCGAGTCACTGCTCGAGGAGGGGTCCTCGCCGGGCTGCGGTTCCATGGCCGCCGCGCGTTGTTCTCGAGCCTGCCGGGCACTTTCGCTGCGCCAGTAGTCAACCAAACGCCGCGTGGCGACCGTGAGCAGCCACGATCTCGGGTTGTCCGGGACACCGGAGGCGGGCCATCGCAATGCTGCCTCGAGCAGGGCTTCCTGGACGGCATCCTCGCACTCGGCAAATTGGCCGTGCCTGCGGACGAGCACGCCAAGGACCTGCGGCGCCAGCGTGCGCAGCAGGTCCTCGAACGTGGATTCCCGGGAAGGTTCGGCCAAGCGCTAGACCTCCGGCGGCGCGTCCTGGACGCGGCGCAACTCCACAACCGGCGCGTACTTCACGATGCTGGAGCAGATTTCCACGGCCCGTTCCTCGCTGGCGACATCCACTACCCAGTAGCCGATGAGTGATTCCTTGGCCTCGGCGAAGGGCCCATCGGTGGTGATGATCCCGGTGTCCGTCTGCTTGACCAGCTTGGCGGTGCCGGGGTCGGCCAGTCCGGCGTTGAATACCATCTCGCCGGAATCGGTGAGATCTTTGTCGATCTGGATCATGAACCCGATCATTTCCCTGATCCATTCGGGATCCGCGGTCTCCATCATGCCCTCGGCCGAACCAAACATCATGATCATGTATTTCATCTCGAACTCCTTATCAGGGCGCTCCGTGTGGGCGCTTTCGTTCATGGGTCGGAACTACCGGACGGTTTTCGACATGGTTGATGGAAATTCCCGGAAAATGTTTGGCGGGCTGTCCGCGGGCCGTTACGCCCGTGCGATCACTTCCCCGTTCGGGATCAGGAAAAATCCATCATCCGTGGAGCCCCAACGGTGCCATCCGGCGGCGATCCGGGCCAGGTCAGCCTCGTTGGCCAGCCCGTATTCCAGGGCCTGCTCTGCAAAGGCGGAGTGCAGGACGCGCTCGCTCCACACCCGCGACTGCCAACGGCGCTGCTGCGCCGTGGCGTACAGCCAGTTGCTGCTGGAGGGCGCGACGTCGGTGAAGCCCGCCTGCTGCGCCCACGACACAAGCCGCCGCCCGGCGTCGGGCTCCGCCCCGTTCCGTCGGGCGATCTTCTGGTAGAGCTCCATCCAGTCGTCGAGCTCACGGACTTCCGGGTACCAGCTCATGCCGTGGAAGTCGGCGTCGCGTACTGCCACGATGGCGCCGGGCTTGGCCACGCGCCGCATCTCGCGCAGCGCGGCCACGGGGTCGGTCAGGTGCTGCAGGACTTGGTGGGCATGGACTAGGTCGAAGGTCTCGTCCTCGAAGTCCAGATCGTAGATGTTGCCCGTCACGAACTCCACGTTTTCCACGCCGCGCTCGTCCGCAAGCGTGGCAGCCTGCGCCACGATCTCGGCGGAACGGTCGAGCCCGACGACCTTCGCGGGAGCCACCAGTTCCGCGAAGTCGCAGGTGATGCTCCCAGGCCCGCATCCGACGTCGAGCACTGATGTCCCGGCGGTGAGATGCGGGATGACAAACGCGGCAGAGTTCTCGGCTGTGCGGGAGGCGTGGGCGCGTACGACGGACTCGTGATGGCCGTGTGTGTAGACGTCTTCAGGCTTCTGCTCGTTCATAGGGAAACGCTACCCCGATGGAGCGGAAAGCGGGCGGAACTTGGCGTGGCCTTACTCCTGGGGTCGGTTCCGATACGCCGCCAGGAACGTGGCGATCCTGCGCACGGCCTCCTCGATCTCCCGGACAGAGGGCAGGATCACGAAGCGGAAGTGGTCCGGGGTTGGCCAGTTGAAAGCCGAGCCGTGGGAGACAAGGATTTTCTGGTCCTGCAGCAAGTCGAGGACGAACTTCTCGTCGCTTTCGATCGGATAGACGTCAGGGTCCAGCCGCGGGAATAAGTACATTGCTCCGGCCGCCGGAACGCAAGTCACTCCGGGGATCGCAGTCAGGAGCTTCAAAGCCAGATCCCGCTGTTCGCGGAGCCGGCCACCTGGCCTGATGAGCTCCTCGATACTTTGGTAGCCGCCCAGGCAGGTCTGGATGGCGTGCTGCGCCGGAACGTTGGAGCACAACCGGAGGGACGCCAAGAGCTCCAGCGCCTCACGGTATTCGGCGGTTGCCGCGTGCGGGCCGGTCACAGCGACCCAGCCGGCCCGATAACCGGGCATGCGGTAAGCCTTGGAAAGGCCGCTGAAGGTCAGGACGCAGATGTCGTCTGCCACGGACGCCATGTGGATGTGCTGCGCGTCCTCGTAGCGGATCTTCTCGTAGATCTCGTCCGAGAAGAGGACAAGATCGTGCTTGCGTGCAAGCGCCGTGAACTGTTCCAGGATGTGGCGGGGGTATACCGCGCCTGTCGGGTTGTTCGGGTTGATGATGACGATTGCCTTGGTGCGCTTGGTGATCTTGGCCTCGACGTCGGACATGTCCGGCCACCAGTTCTGGCCCTCGTCGCAGAGATAGTGCACCGGTGTGCCCCCAGTGAGGGTCACGGTGGCCGTCCACAGCGGATAGTCCGGCGCGGGGATGAGGACCTCGTCGCCGTTTTCCAGGAAGGCCTGCAGCGTCATGGAGATCAGTTCGCTGACGCCGTTGCCGATGAAGATGTCCTCGACGCCGATATTCATCAGGTTCTTGGTCTGGTAGTACTGCGAAATCGCAGTCCGCGCCGTGAAGATGCCCTTGGAGTCGCTGTACCCCTGGGCTCCGCGGAGATGGTGGATCATGTCCACCACCACGGACTCCGGAGCTTCCAGTCCAAACGGCGCGGTGTCCCCAAGATTCATCTTGAGGATTCGGTGCCCTTCGGCCTCCATGGTCTTGGCCGCTTGGAGGATGGGCCCACGGAGTTCATAACGGACGTTTTGTAGTTTGCTGGAGTGCTGCATCGGACGCATGGTTGATCATTTCACGTCCGGGCACTCACTCCCATCGGATGATGACCGGCAGGCTGCTCGTGTTGGCTGAGACTTCGCGTTCAGTGCCGCGGACCGCCACGACAAAGTGCTGGAGATCGTCCGCCGAGGCCAGGACTTCGAAATGGCCGGTGGGATCGCTCACGACGGCGGCTGCGGAGGAATGCGGGCGGATATAAGCCTCAGGGATGCCCTTGTTGTGGATGTCGACCAACCTGCCGTGGATGAGCCGGGCCACCGTGGTGGCGGCAAGCCGGGGTTCAGCGGCCGGCTGCTCGGATGGCTCGTCGAGGCTTATGCCAATGGGGACGCGGACCAGGAAGCCGAGGCCTTGGCGGATGCCGGCGTCGTATTCGTCGGGCTGGAACTCGCCGCTGGAGACCACTGAGTATTGGGTGTTTTGTTCGATGGCAACGAGGAGCTTCTCCATGTTGTCCAGTTGCATGGGACCATGGCATTCCACGGCCACTTTGAGCTCAAGGTCCAGCAGCGGCCCCTCACGCCTGGAACGGCCCACCCTGTTCATGGCGACGGCGTGCACCGTCACGGGGGCATCGGGGGATTGGCCTATGGGTGGTTCGGAACCGTCATCGAAGCGCACGCGCACGGGCGAGACGGCGTCGGAAAGTATCCCGAGGAGCTCGGTCAGGGATGATCGCACAACACCCACGGTGACACTCCAGTCCACAAAGTGGTCCAGCTAGCCGTTGTGCTCTACGTTACTCCCGCACCGGTCCACGAGTCACCGGGGTTCAGGCATAACTCCATTCGATGGCTAGCTGTTTGGCGTGACATCGTTCCGGGCAGTCATGGTGGCTTCAATGACGCCTTGCATGAAAGCCATCACTATGTGGAGTTCGTCCGGCGAAAGCGCGTCGATGACCGGGGCGATGGCGCTCGCCAGCGGAGAAAACAATTCGCTGCCGGTGGCACGCGCGGAATCGGTCATCTCCAGATGTACCTGACGGCGGTCCTTCTCGCTGCGGCGTCGTGCCAAGTGGCCTGCCCGGTCGAGCCTGTCCACAAGGGCTGTTGTAGCCGGCGAACTCAGGTTGAGTGCCGCCCTGAGCGCTCCGGGAGTCATTGTCTTGCCCTCCCGTGCGGCAGCCACCATGGCTGCCAAGGCATTCAGGTCCGTCCGATGGAGGTGGTGGCGGTTGCTGACGGCCTCCACATACCGCTCCGTCTCGAGCGTGAACTGCTGGAGTAGCCCAAGGAGTACGGCTGCGGACCGGACGTGCTGATTGTCATCCATGAGGCCTCCTTCAGCCTCAATTATCCCACCGAGATGTCATTGACCAATTATCTCCATGATAGATATATTTTGTCATGGAAGTAATTACGGAGGGTGCGGGCATGATGGACAAACGGATTGGAACCGGGCGACGCAGCAGTTCGCGGTGGTGGTTGGCGGGGGCAGTGCTATCGCTGGTGGCGTGGATGGCGATCGGCGGAATCGGCGGCCCGACCTTTGGGAAGCTCAGCGAGGTATCCAGCAACGACCAAGCATCCTTCCTGCCAGCGAGCGCCGAATCCACCGAAGCCCGCGAATGGCAAAGCAAGTTCACTTCCAGCGGCAGCGTTCCCGCAGTGGTGCTGATCGAGTCTCCTGAGAAACTTTCACCCGCTCAACTGGCCGGATTGGCGCCCCTCGGCACCCAACTGTCCGCCGCCGTCGGGGTCAGCCATTCGACGTCGACGGTCGGGCCGATTCCGTCCACGGACGGCAAAGCTGCGCAGTTCATCGTCCCGGTGGAAGAAGGAAACGGGGTCAAGGGGAGCATCCAAGCGCTTCGCGAGAAGGCTGCGGGGTATGCAGTGGGGGCAGGGCTTCCCGCTGGAACAACCACCTACGTGACGGGACCGGCGGGCTTCCTTGCCGACTTGGTCAACGCCTTTGGCGGGATCGACGGGATATTGCTCTTCGCTGCGCTGGGGGCCGTTTTGGTCATCCTGCTGGCCGTCTACCGATCCGTGGTGCTGCCCTTTGTGGTGTTGCTTACCGCTGTCTTCGCGCTTTGCGGCTCCATCCTGGTGGTCTTTGCCTTGGCGAAGGCGGGCGCGATCCAATTGACGGGACAAAGCCAGGGGATCCTGTCCATCCTGGTAGTCGGCTCAGCCACCGACTATGCCCTCCTCTTTGTGGCCCGTTACCGTGAGGCCCTGGGTCAGGCGTCGAACAAATGGTCGGCTGTGGGACGCGCATACAAGGGGAGTTTCGGCGCCATCCTGGCATCCGGGACAACGGTCGCCTTGGCGTTGCTTTGCCTGCTCTTCTCGGAACTGAATTCAAACCGCGGATTGGGGCCCATCGGCGCAATCGGAATCGTCTTTTCAATGGCGGCCAGCCTGACGCTGCTTCCTGCGGCCCTCGGCTTGCTCGGCAAGTCCGCATTTTGGCCGCGTGCGCCGAGGACGGACCCGGCCGCGGGCGCCGGACCGAGCGCCGGAGTCGCCGGGGTCGCAGGCTCGGCAAACTCCGACATTCCACGGGTCTGGAGGCTTCTGGCTGGAATCATCGCCAAGCGGCCCAGGGCCGTTTGGCTGGGCGCAGCCGCCGTTTTGGTGGTCTGCGCGCTAGGCCTGCTCCAGCTCCAAGCCAGCGGAGTTCCGCAGTCGGCACTCATCCTGAGCAAATCCGAGGCAGTGGACGGCCAATCGGCACTGGGCCGGCACTATCCCGCCGGTGCAGGAAGCCCGGTGGTGGTTGTGGCCGACGAAAAGGCGGCAGTCGCGGTACTTGCGGAAGTCAAGGCCCAGGAAGGCATCTCGGATGCATCGGTGGTTTCGGCCCAACCGGATTCCGGCGTCCGCCCGCTCGCGAAAGCTGCGACGGACCCAGCCCCCTTGGTGCGGGACGGCCGGGTGTTGATCAATGCCACCTTGTCTTCGGAAGCCGACTCGGCGAAGGCCGAACAGACCATCGCCACGCTCCGGCAGAAGCTCCATGAAAAGGCCCCAGGAACCCTGGTGGGAGGAACCACAGCCACAGCCGCGGACACCAACGCGAGCGCGCAATCTGATTTGTGGCGCATCATCCCGATCGTTTTGGCCGTCATCCTGTTGGTGCTCATGGCACTGCTGCGCTCCGTCCTGGCGCCGCTATTGCTGATCGGGACTGTGGTGCTGTCCTATGCGGCCGCGTTGGGCGTCTCGGCCTGGGTGTTCAACCACGTGTTTGGATTCCCTGGAGCGGATGCCTCGGTTCCGCTCTTCGGGTTTGTCTTCCTCGTGGCCCTCGGCGTTGACTACAACATCTTCCTCATGACCCGCGTCCGGGAAGAGTCGACGCTCAACGGAACCCGGGCCGGTATCTTGAAGGGGCTCGGCGCCACCGGCGGGGTGATCACCTCCGCCGGAGTGGTTCTTGCCGCAACCTTTGCCGCGCTTGGGGTTATTCCGATCCTCTTCCTTGCGCAGATCTCCTTTATCGTGGCGTTCGGGGTGCTGCTCGACACCACGATCGTGCGCTCGCTGTTGGTCCCCGCGCTGGCTTACGACCTTGGCCGGCGCATCTGGTGGCCGGGCCGCTTGGCCCGCGATCCGGCGTCGAAAGCGGGTCAGCGGGCGGCCACGGCTTCCTGATCCCGCCACCAGGCCACTGTCGCTGCCATCGCGTCCGCAAGCGGCGTCGGTTCCAGACCGAGCTTGGCCTGGCTTGCTGTGGAGTCCATGACGAACGGCCGCTCGAACTGGTACAGCATTTCGGCCAGCTCCCGCATGTCGGTGGAAAACAGGCCCAGGGTCCGGAGCAGCCAGCCCGGAACCACACTCAGCTTCGCTTCGGGAACGCCGGCCGAGCGTGCGAAGTTTGCGGCGATTTCCCGCATCGTCATTGCCGGACCCGTGGGGGCGTGCAGTACCGAGTTCCAGAGTTCGGGCTTTTGCGCTGCGGCGATCATGGCTGCGGCAAGATCCGGGACGTACGTGAAAGAGCGCGGCTGCCCGGCGCTTCCGAGAACCTGGACCGTCTTGCCCTTGAGGACCAGGGGCACCATTCGCTCGCCGGCATGCGCCATGCGGGCCTGCGGACCGAAGAAATCGCCCGCCACCACGCTGACGGTATTCGCCGGGTGGGCTTGGCGGGCCTTCAGCAGGGCAGAGCGGATCCCGCGCTTCCCGCCGGTCGCCTCGCGCGGGCTGCTTTCGGTGATGGTCTTGTCCGGCTCGCTGTAGGAGTAGAGGCTCTCAGGGAAGACGACGACGGCGCCCGCTGCCCCGGCGGCGTCCATCACCACGTGCTCTGCTCCAGGAAGCTCGGCCGCCCAGGCTTTGGCCCGGTAGGCAGAACCGTGGATGCAGTGGAGGACGGCCGTGGCGCCATCGAAGGCGTCGGCCAACTTGGCCGGATCCGAGACGTCCACCCGGAGCTTTTCGACCAGCGGGTGGTCCGGGCCGCTGCCTGAGCGGGTCAGGACGCGCACCTGTTCTCCGCGGTCCGCGAGTTGCTCGGCAATGGTCCATCCGACGGGGCCTGCTCCTGTGACGACGTACATGGTGTTGCTCACTCTCTGATTGGGGATCCATTTCTCGGGTGAAGCTCTATTCCGAGAGCAGTGCTCTCGGAATTCAGGATGGACCCATTCGAATTGTCTGTCAAGAGCACTGCTCACATTTGTTGTCAGTGCTCTCCTTTGTGGCATGCTGGGTGCATGGACCTCCCTTCCGCCGCAGCGGCCAAGCACTCGACGCCCCGCGAGCGGGCCCGGGCCCAGACCGTGGCGGACATCATCCGGCTGGGTCGCCGGCACCTTGCCTTGCACGGCGCTGCGGGATTGTCCCTGAGGGCGGTCGCACGCGATCTCGGCGTGGTGTCCTCTGCCGTGTACCGCTATGTGGAGAGCCGCGACGAACTCCTGACCCTCCTGCTGATTGACGCTTACGGCGAGTTGGGCGACGAAGTGGACACCGCCGTCGACGCCCTCCCTGAGGACGACTACCGCGGCAGGTTCCTGGCGCTCGGGCGGGCCGTTCGCCAGTGGGCACTGCGCGAGCCGGCACGGTATGCCCTCCTGTTCGGCAGTCCGGTTCCCGGATACCAAGCGCCCGCAGAGCGCACCACGGAACCCGGAACGCGGGTGATCTACCGGATGGTGGGGATCTTCGACGCCGCCTACCGCGCAGGCGCCTTGGCCGCCGAAGTGGCGCCCGCCGTCGTCGTTCCTCCCGCCCTTGCCGCGGACCTCGCGGCTATCCGGGCCGAACTGGGCGTGGCCGTTCCAGAACCTGCGTTGGCGAGGGGCGTGCTGGTGTGGACGTCGGTCTTTGGGGCGGTCAGCTTCGAGGTGTTCGGCCAATACGGCGCCGACACCTTTGCCGCGCGCGACGAGCTGTTTGAGCACCAGCTCGAGGTGCTGCGGGGGGTCGTGGGGCTGTAGTCGCGAAGGTACAGTAACTGCATGGCCCGTGGACTTGCTGACATCGGTGCGGAGGGCGTCTTGCTCGCCGGGGCAGGCCGCGCCATCCTGATGCAGATTGCCAATCCCGCGGTCGGTCACGGCGTCGCCGAGCACAGCAATTTCGCCGAACGGCCATTGGACCGGCTGCGTGCCACCATGACGTACGTCTACGCCGTGGTCTATGGCACGGAAGAGCAACTGGCCGCCGTGCGCCGGGCCGTGAATCGTGCCCACGCGCCGGTTCGCCGGGCCGCGGACGATTCCACCGCGGGGTACAACGCCTTCGACGCGCAATCCCAGCTCTGGGTGGTTGCGACCCTCTACGACACCGCCGTCACCGTTTACGAAAAGGTCCATGGAGCCCTCGACGACGACACGGCCGATCGTATCTACCGCGAGTATGCGCGGATCGGGACAGCGTTGCAGCTGCCCGCCGAGCTCTGGCCTGCCGACCGCCCGGCCTTCGCGCGCTATTGGGACGAATCCTTACGGAACCTCGAGCCGGATGCAGCCGCTTTGAGGGTGGCACACGAACTCCTGCACCCCGTGAGCGGGCCGTTCTTGATGCGCTTGAGCATGCCGTTGGTCCGGCTGCTGACCGCGGGCCTCCTGCCGGAGGAGCTTCGCGCGGGATTCGGACTTCCGTGGAAGGCCCGCCATCAACGCAGCTTCGATGGCGCCATCCGGCTCTTGGCGGCGGCCTATCCAAGGCTGCCGGAAAAAATCAGGCATTGGCCGAAAAACTACTATCTTGGCCGGCTCGGACCGGGCGAGCCGGGTCCTGGCGAGTAGGCGCCCATGCGTGAGCTCACCGCGGTGGAGGAACTTATCGACGGGAGCGCGAGCCGCTTCGTGGGAAGTGCCCCGGCCCAGGGACTGCGATCCAGGCTCACTGAGTTCACGGTCTTCGGCCTCAAGCAGGCGTGGGCGTGCGTCTTCGGCGCCTCGCTCCTTGCCGTCATTTTCGCAGCTCACCTCTGGTATCCGGCCAACGCCGGCCTCGCGCGGAATGATTTCCTGACGATCGCCGCCGTCGTGATCCAAATCCTCATGGTGGCCGCGAGGCTGGAAACCTTGCGCGAGCTCAGGGTGATCGTGCTCTTCCACTTGGTGGGAACGGCCATGGAGTTGTTCAAGACCGACGTCGGCTCGTGGTCCTATGAAGCCGAAGGTGTCCTGCGGGTCGGCGCCGTTCCGCTCTTCAGCGGCTTCATGTACGCAGCGGTCGGCTCGTACATGGTGCGGGTTTACCGGGTTTTCGATCTGCGCTTCGCGAGGTATCCGCGGCGTTGGATCACTGCGGTCCTGGCTGCGGCCATCTATGTGAACTTCTTTTCGCACCACTTCATCGTTGATGCGCGCTGGGTCCTGCTGGCCGCCGTCGTCGTGATCTTTGGCCGGTGCGTCATGCACTTCCGGGTGTTCCGGCGTCGATTCCGGATGCCGCTGGTCGTCTCGTTCCTGCTGGTGGCGCTCTTTATCTGGATTGCCGAGAACATCGCCACCTGGTCGCACGCCTGGTTGTATCCGAGCCAACTGGACGGCTGGCACTTGGTGTCCCCGGACAAGCTTGTCTCGTGGTTCCTCCTGATGATCATCTCCGTGGTGCTGGTGGCGTGGGTGTACAGGCCGATGCCGCCTGACGCTGCACGCGTTCTCCCACGGCGAAATCGCGCGTAAATCCCCGAGTTTCCGCGGTCTTTTGGCTTCCGGTGAGCAGAGTTGAGCGTACTCGACTCAACTTTGGATTGACATTGAATGAGGCCTGAGTACAGTTGAGTGCAGAACGCTCAACCCGGTTTCATCGAAAGGAAGCAACATATGTCACGCGCTGTAGGTATCGACCTCGGAACCACTAACTCCGTCGTCTCTGTTCTCGAAGGTGGCGAGCCCACCGTCATCGCCAACGCCGAAGGTGGCCGCACCACGCCGTCGGTCGTTGCATTCTCCAAGTCCGGCGAAGTCCTGGTTGGCGAAATCGCCAAGCGCCAGGCCGTCAACAACATCGACCGCACCATCGCTTCCGTGAAGCGCCACATGGGCACCGATTGGTCCGTCGCCATTGACGACAAGAAGTACACGCCGCAGGAAATCTCCGCGCGTATCCTCATGAAGCTGAAGAACGACGCCGAGAGCTACCTCGGCGAAAAGGTCACCGACGCTGTCATCACCGTCCCGGCCTACTTCAACGACGCCGAGCGCCAGGCCACCAAGGAAGCCGGCGAAATCGCCGGCATGAACGTCCTCCGCATTGTCAACGAGCCCACCGCCGCTGCACTTGCCTACGGCCTGGACAAGGGCAAGGAAGACGAACTCATCCTGGTCTTCGACCTCGGCGGCGGAACATTCGACGTCTCCCTGCTGGAAGTCGGCAAGGACGAAGACGGCTTCTCCACCATCCAGGTCCGCGCCACGGCCGGTGACAACCGCCTCGGCGGCGACGACTGGGACCAGCGCGTTGTTGACTACCTGCTGAACCAGCTCAAGATCAAGGGCATCGACCTTTCCAAGGACAAGATCGCCCTCCAGCGTCTGCGCGAGGCTTCGGAGCAGGCCAAGAAGGAACTCTCTTCCTCCACCAGCACCAACGTGTCCCTCCAGTACCTGTCCGTCACCCCCGACGGCCCGGTCCACCTGGACGAGCAGCTGACCCGCGCCAAGTTCCAGGACCTCACCAAGGACCTGCTCGAGCGCACCAAGAAGCCGTTCCACGACGTCATCGCCGAGACCGGCATCAAGCTCTCCGAAATCGACCACATCGTGCTCGTGGGCGGTTCCACCCGTATGCCTGCCGTCTACGACCTCGTCAAGGAACTCGCCGGTGGCAAGGAGCCCAACAAGGGCGTCAACCCGGACGAAGTTGTTGCCGTTGGCGCAGCCCTCCAGGCCGGTGTGCTGAAGGGCGAGCGCAAGGACGTCCTCCTGATCGACGTCACCCCGCTCTCCCTCGGTATCGAAACCAAGGGCGGCGTCATGACGCACCTGATCGAGCGCAACACGGCCATCCCCACCAAGCGTTCCGAGACCTTCACCACCGCTGACGACAACCAGCCGTCCGTGGCCATCCAGGTCTTCCAGGGCGAGCGTGAATTCACCCGCGACAACAAGCCGCTGGGCACGTTCGAACTGACCGGCATCGCTCCGGCACCGCGCGGCGTCCCCCAGGTCGAGGTCACCTTCGACATCGACGCCAACGGCATCGTCCACGTCTCCGCCAAGGACAAGGGCACCGGCAAGGAGCAGTCGATGACCATCACCGGCGGCACCGCGCTCTCCAAGGAAGACATCGACCGCATGGTCCGTGAAGCCGAGGAACACGCAGCCGAGGACAAGGCCCGCCGCGAAGCTACCGACACCCGCAACACTGCCGAGCAGCTCGCCTACTCCGTAGACAAGCTCATCGCCGAAAACGACGAGAAGCTGCCGGAAGAGGTCAAGACCGAGGTCAAGGCCGACGTCGACGCCCTCAAGAAGGCCCTCGAAGGCACCGACGACGCAGCAGTGAAGACTGCTTTCGAGAAGCTGCAGCACTCGCAGTCGAAGCTGGGCGAAGCGATCTACTCGCAGGCCGGTTCCCCGGATGGCGCAAGCAGCGCCGCAGGTGCTGAAGGCGCCCACGCCGGCGCCAAGGCAGACGAGGACATCGTCGACGCCGAGATCATCGACGAAGACGAAAAGAAGTAAGCATGCCTCACCACGGCAACGACGCAGAGCACTCACCTTCCAACAACGAGGGCAACGAGCAGCACAAGCCGGTCATTCGGGACAACCGCAAGGTTGACCCGGAGACCGGGGCCGCCCGCCACACCCAAGGATCGGCAGCTGAATCCAACGCCGCTGCCGAGGGCGACGCCCTGTCCCAGGCTGAGGAAATCCTCAACGGCATGGAGGTTCCGGCTGAAGAGTCGGTAGCCCCCGGCGCCGCTGCGGAAGCAGAGGCCGCGGAACTCCGCAACGACCTCTTGCGCCTGCAGGCCGAGTACGTCAACTACCGCAAGCGCGTCGAACGCGACCGCGCCGTCGCAGGGGAAATGGCCGTCATCGGCGTCCTGAACGCCCTGCTGCCGGTGCTCGACGACGTCGACGCCGCCCGCCAGCACGGCGACCTCGTGGACGGCCCGTTCGCCGCGATCGCCGCCAAGCTGGAGAACGCGCTGAAGACGTACGGCCTGGAGCGCATCGCGGAAACCGGAGTCGAATTCGACCCCACGATCCACGAAGCACTCATCCAGCAGCCGGGCGAGGACATCGAAGTTGACACCGTCAGCCAAGTGCTGCGCTCCGGCTACCGCTCCGGCGGCCGAGTGCTGCGCGCGGCCCAAGTGATCGTGGCTGTGCCGGCTTAGACGGAGTTACCGCCTCACCGCGCCTTCGCGGATGAGGGGGCAGCACCGCGAAACGAGACAAGGGGCCCCGCCCCTTCGCCGGGTGGCCCAGGATCTGCGATCCTTGGCCATCCGGCTTCGGCAGCGGATATTGGCCTTCCCAACACTCGCAAGCTCGTGTCGGGGCCCTCGGCCAGATCCTTAGATGCCACTCCCGGGCCCCTTGCCTCGCTCCGCTCAGGCGGTCGTCTCACCTAAGGTGGGATAAGCGCAGCGCAGCTGGATAGGGGGCCGCGGCGTGGCGGGCACCGCGGAGCGGGCACGGCCCCCTATCCAGCGGAGCGCAAACTGAACCAAAATCGAAAGGAAACGCCCTTGGCCAGCCAGGACTGGGTTGAGAAGGATTTTTACGCCATCCTTGGTGTCGCCAAGGACGCCTCTGACGCTGACATCAAGAAGGCGTACCGCAAGCTTGCGCGGAAGTACCATCCGGATACCAATTCCGGGGATGCTGCTGCGGAGAAGAAGTTCAAGGACATCTCGGAGGCCTATTCGGTGCTCTCGGATGCCGAGGAGCGCCAGCAGTACGATGCCATTCGCGCCATGGGCGGGGCACGCTTCGCCCCGGGCGCAGCTCGCGGCGGCCCGGCCAATGGCGGCTTCGAGGACCTGTTCGGCGGGCTTTTCGGCGGCGGACGCCAGCCTGCCGGTGCCGGGGGCATCCCGCCCGAGTTCGCTGACCTCTTCGGCGGTGGCTTCGGCGGTGGACAGACCGGTTTCCAGCGGGCCCCGCAAAAGGGCAGCGACCGCACGGCGTCCACCTCGATTTCCTTTGCAGGCTCCATTCATGGCACCACGGTGAGCCTCCGCGAAAGCAACGGCAACGTCATCGACGTGAAGATTCCCGCGGGCATCAGGGACGGCCAGAAGGTCCGCCAGCGTGGCAAGGGCAACCCAGGCGCAGCCGGAAACGGGGACCTCATCATCACGGTGAACGTCAAGCCCCACGATTTCTTCAATCGCGACGGCGACAACATCCGGATCCATGTGCCGGTCACCTTCGCCGAGGCGGCCTTGGGTTCCAACATCCACGTGCCGACGCTCGACGGCGACACTGTCACCCTCCGCGTCCCGGCCGGCACGCCTTCCGGGCGGACGCTCCGGGTCAAAGGCCGAGGCGTCAAGACCTCGAAGGGCACCGGAGACCTGCTGGTGACGATCGACGTCTCCGTCCCGCAGAACCTCAACAAACAGGCCGAGGAAGCTGTCAAGGCGTTCGCCGCGGCTACGGCCGACGCCGATCCTCGCCACGACCTGGCCGCCAAGGCCCGCTTGTAGCGGCAGAAGACATGGGAGGGGACGTAGGCATGGGCATCGACATCAACCAGCCGATCTTCGTCATCTCCGTCGCGGCCGAACTGGCTGACATGCACCCGCAGACCCTGCGGCAGTACGACCGACTCGGCATCGTGTCGCCGAGCCGTGCGCCGGGCAAGTCCCGGCGTTACTCCCAACGCGACATCGACCGCTTGCGCGAGGTCCAGCGGCTCTCCCACGAAGGCGTGTCCCTTGAGGGCATCAAGCGCATCCTTGAGCTCGAAAACCAGGTGGCCGCGCTGCAGTTCCGCGTGGCCGAGTTGAGCGAGGAACTGCAGCGGCGGCGGAGCCCCATGGAGGCCCGCGTTTTCGCGGCGGGAGCAGCCGGCGACGTCGTCAGCCTGGCCCGCGGGCAGCGGCCCCGGGCGCGGTCCCAGGCAGTTGTGGTGTGGAGACCGCGACCGGGGGAGTAGTCCTCTAGGGCCGCGAGAGGGACGCCAGCAGCACCGGCGCCTCCTGCCCGGCCCACGTGCCCCGAAGGGCAGCCGAATCTTCCGAACCCTGGATCCCCAGATACAGGACACGGTTCACCTGGACGGTGAGTTCACCAGCGTCGATGCTGGTAACGCCGCCTTCGGTGATCGGCGCTGCGGGACTCAGAGCGGGGACTTCGCTGCCGGGGGTTCCACTGCCCTTGACCTCGACGGAACTCGCCCTTGGCTCCAGCACGCCGTCCATGTCCACGAACTGTTCGGCTTCCCGCTGCCCAGTGAGGATGGCGGTGGCCAGGGCAGCGACGTAGACGGGATCGGTGCAGGCGTCGTACACCCACCTCGTGCCCAACACGGAGTGTTCCATGGTGCCGAGCAGCGAGTGCTCCGCACCGGGCAATTCCGAACCCCGGTAGCTCAGGGGAACCTGGTAGACCTTGCCGCCGTGGGAGACCAAGTGGGTTTCGAGGCCGACTTCGCCGTCCGGATCATCGAAGCGGTACGCACCGAGCAGCTCGGGCGGCGCGGAGCCATCCTTGGTGAACCACGGCTGGACGGGCAAATACCTTTCGATGAGTTCAAGTTTGCTGGGACTCAGGGTTGCTCGATGGATAATAGCCATGCGGTCCAGCCTAGGCCACCTAGAAGCAGTTGCTTCAGGGCGAACCTACTCCGCAAATAGCCCGGCCAGGTCCTCCGCCGTCAGCGCGCCACCGGCCAGGGCGTCGCCTTCCATGACATCCGCGAACAGCTGCGACTTCTTGGTCTTGAGCGCCATGACCTTTTCCTCGATGGTGTCCTTGGCCACCAGGCGGTAGACCATGACGTTCCTCGCCTGCCCGATCCTGTGGGTGCGGTCCACCGCCTGTGCTTCGGAAGCTGGGTTCCACCACGGGTCCAGCAGGAACACGTAGTCGGCCTCGGTCAGGTTAAGGCCGAAGCCGCCGGCCTTCAAGGAAATGAGGAACACGGGTGCTGCGCCGTTCTTGAATTCGCTCACGACGTCGGCCCGGTTCCGGGTGCTGCCGTCGAGGTAGCAATACTCGATGTCCTCCGCGTCGAGCCGCTCCCGGACCTTGCCCAGGAACCCCGTGAACTGGCTGAAGATGAGCGCCCGGTGCCCCTCGGCGACGATGTCCTCCAGCTGTTCGAACAGCACATCCAACTTGGACGAGCGCACGGCTGACAAGGACTCGTCCACCAGGGAGACGTCCAGGCTCAGCTGCCTCAGCAGGGTGAGCGACTGGAAAATGGTGAAGCGGTTCTTATTGACATCGTCGATGAGCCCAAGGATCTTCTGACGCTCCCGCTGCAAGTGGGTCTGGTACACCTTCTGGTGCCGCGGGTTGAGCACCACTTCGAGCACCTGTTCCTGCTTGGGCGGCAGGTCCTTGATGACTTGCTCTTTGGTGCGGCGCATCATCAGGGGACGGACCCGACGGCGGAGCTTGGCGAGCTGGGCCTTGTCGCCGTTCTTTTCGACGGGCTTTTGGTAGTACTCCGCGAAGCGGCGCGGGCTGGAGAAAAGTCCCGGTGCGACGATCGAGGTCAGCGCCCAGAACTCCATGAGGTTGTTCTCAAGCGGGGTTCCCGTGATGGCCAGCTTGAAGGATGCCGGGAGTTTCCGGGCGCACTGGTAGGCCTTGGACTGGTGGTTCTTGACGAACTGGGCTTCATCGAGCATCAGTCCGGCCCATTCCTTGGCGGCGTAGGCTTCGTAGTCGATCCGGAACAGCGCGTACGAGGTGATGACGACGTCGATGCCCGCCATGGATTCCTGCGGATCCGCGCCGCTCTTGGCGAAGGTCTCTCCCACGGTCTTTATGCTCAAACCGGGGGCGAAGCGCTGCACTTCCGCGGCCCAGTTACCCACGACGCTGGTGGGCGCCACCACCAGGAAGGGGGCGCTGCCGCCCGCGGTGCCTCCGGCGCCGGACTCAGCCTGCTCCTTCGCCGCGCACATCAAGGCAATCGCCTGCACTGTCTTGCCGAGGCCCATGTCGTCGGCCAGGACGCCACCCAGGCTGTGGCGGTAGAGGAAACTCAGCCAGTTGAATCCCTCCAACTGGTACGGGCGCAGCTCGGCGTCGAGCGAGCCCGGCAGCGGCAGCCCGGTCACGCCGTCGTCGAGCAATCCGCCCACGGCCTCCCGCCATGCTGCCGCCTGCTCGTCGACGATCCCCAATTGCGCGAGCTCATCCCAGAGCCCGGCCTGGAAACGGCTGATCTGCAGGGTGCCGTGCCGGTCCGGGTTGTCCTGCAAGGACCTGGCCTCGTCGATCAGCGCGCGGAGTTGGTGCAGTTCGGGCAGGTCCAGCGAGAAGTAGGCGCCGCTCGGCAGCAACATCCGGCTCTGGCCGGCCGCGAGGGCGGAAAACACGGCCGCGAAGGACACGGGTTCGCCCTCGAGCGTGATGACGATGCCAAGATCGAACCAGTCGCGGCTGTCGGTTGCCTTGGTCGAAATGGAGACGACGGGAGCCTCGGTGGCCTCGCGGTAGTCGGCGATCTCGCCGGAGGTGTCCACGACGACGTCGGGCAGTTCGCGGAGCCGGGGCAGCACCTCCTCGGTGAAGGCCAGGGTGTCCAGCCCATCCAGCGCCACCGAGGCGGCGAGGCGTGGAGCCCCCCATCCGCCGCTCGACGATTCGCCCAGCGCGGCAACCACCTCCCAAGGCCGGCCCAGGGTCTCCAGGATCCGGGCTTCCTCGGCGTCGTCGCGATAGCCGTGGTCGTCAGGGTGCCGCCAGAGGGGTTGGGCAGTCACGAGCTTGCCGGCTTTATAGTGCCATTCCCAGTGCAGCCGCACGCGGTGGTCGGAGCCGTAGTTCGCCAGCAAGGACAGCGTGGGCACGGCGAGGACCGGCAACTCGACGGAATGGTCCGCTGCCGTGACCCGCGTGGACTGCTTGAGCTTCGGATAGAACGCCGTGAGGAATCGTTCTTCGTCCTTTGCCGGGATCTGGAGCCCGGACGCGCCCATGACGAAATCGAGGAGTTCCTGCGACTCACCGCCCTCCAAAGGGGCCAGCGTGATGAGGTTAGCGGGGGCCGAAACGCCGGGCAAGTGCCCCTCGCCGGGACCCGTGAAGAACA
The DNA here is from genome assembly GCF_058781765.1 of Arthrobacter sp. FW306-1B-G06A. Taxonomy (NCBI): domain Bacteria; kingdom Bacillati; phylum Actinomycetota; class Actinomycetes; order Micrococcales; family Micrococcaceae; genus Arthrobacter; species Arthrobacter sp. FW306-1B-G06A. Next base: position 68,811 of record NZ_JBYSXB010000028.1, read on the forward strand.
ATCCATGCGCCGGGCGGCCGATCAAGCCCAAGGCCGCCGGATCAAGGGCGTCCCCGCCCAAGGTCACCGACGGCGACAGCTGCAGTCCGTCGTCGGGCCGGCTAAGGTCGAGCCCGACGACGGCGGGCTCCGCGGCAATGCGGACCGGCTCGGTCCCGCCGGAGTGGATGAGCGAAACCCCGACCTTCGAGGCTTCGGCGAGCAGGCTCCACAGGTTCTTGCCGGCGAATTCGTTGAGCAGCATCCACATGCTGGAAGTGAGCTGCCGGTAGTCCGCGGTGGAATGCGCGGCGAGGAAGTTCTGCATCCAGTCGATATGGGCTTCGTTGAACTCGCGCTTGTAGCCGAGGTAGTTCAGGTTGGTCCAGGAGACGTCGCCCCGGATCCACTTGCCCTTGGCTCCCATCATCACTGGGCGGGCCTTGAGCTGGCGCACGCTGCGGAGAGGATCGCGCCGGCCTGTGTAGGAGAAGTGCGGGGCCGGTTCTTCCACTTCGAAGGCCAGTGCCAAGGGGAGGCCCTGGCCTTGCGGTGCGGTCCCCGGGGTGGCGATGAGCTTGCTGAGCGCCTGTTCCCAGGCCGGCCGCTGCACGATTCCCCCTGTTTGGGCCGTCTGTCCGAACGCGGGCGCGCTGAGCAGCTGTGCCCGCACTGCGGGATGGTCTTCGGCGGCGAAGAGAAGGGCGGCCACGTGTTTGCAGTCCTTGCGGACGGGGCAACTGCACACGCCCACGGTGCAGCTCCAGCCTCCGGGCTTGCGGACCAGCTTGGCCGACGTCGAATACGGTGACGGGCCGCTGCCCCTGACCTTGCCCATCATCAGGCCCGTGGCGGAGTCGAAGGTGATGCCGCTGACCCGGCTACCCATGGCATAGGCGAGGCCGGCCGCGAGGGAGCGGTCGTTAATGGCGGGTGTCTGAATCGCCAGTTCCCAGGAATCGTCTGAGTGGGAAGGCATTCGTTAAGGCTACTTTCGGCAGGAGGCTATCTATGAATCCTAGGGCCCACGCAGCAGCCCTGAAACTTTGCCCGACGTTCACCTCTGCCTAGCTTGCCCGACAACCGCCCCCGCGTACGTTGAAAGGGTCCGGAGCAGCACAAGCTTCCCAGCAGTGAGGAAATCCCATGACCAGCAATGAGAACCCCGTCGTTCTGACGAAGGACAGCATCGAGGCCGACAACGCAGAAGTTGTGGACGCGAACGTCACCGTGGTCAACGAGATGTACGAGGAGCTCCTCAACCACGAGGAAATCGCTACCAACGCCCTGCGCAGCTACTTTGTGGACTACTACCTGACACAGGCACTCGCGGGCGGTTTCGCCCAGTACGTCTTCACGGTCCCGGAGCGCGAAGAGGTGGATGCGTTTGTCCGCGAAGGCCTTGAAGGAATGGGCGCCAAGGGCCACCTCGAGCTGTTCAACCGCACCGCAGCAGCTTTCGACGCGCTCTCTGAGGAGGACGCCGAGGCCTACCTGGACGGCGACCTTGACGAGTCCGAGGTGGCACCGGAAGCCGTTGCCGAGCTCGAGGCCCTCGACGGCGAATTCGAATCCCTCCTGGAGACCGAAGACATCATCGAACTCAACGCAGCGTGGCTCCGCAGCCAGGACGGTGTGCTCTACCTCGACGAGGAGCAGCTCGAGGCACACATCGCCGAGCGTGTAGCCCTCATCCCGAACCTCGAAGAGCGCCAGGCCGAGGCGGCCGAAGCCGAACTCGAGAACGCCCCCGAATTCGAGCTCATCATCCGCGAACTGTGCGATGTTGCCGGCTACCGGCTGGAGAAGATCATCATGGGCGATCCCAACTACGAGCACGACGGCGAGACGATCCTCGCCTGGCACTTTGCCACGGACCACGGCAACTACATCATGATCGAAGAGGACGACGAAGCCTTCATGATCCACCCCGAGACGAAGGAAATCATCGCCGCGGTGGAGTTCGAGGACGCTGAAGCGTTCGAAGACGCCTAAGACGCCTAAGACGCCCGCTCACTTTTAGGGCATCTGGGGCGGACGCCCGCTCACCTTTGAGGCCTTTTGGACAAACGCTCGCTCAGATCTTCCGGCCGGTCCGGAAAGATCTGAGCGAGCGTTTGCCGTTTGGGGTGCAAACGTGAGCGACGGTTTCAGTAGCCCATGCTGCTCCCGCTTGGTGTGCTGCTAGGGGTCACCATGGAACCGGACGGGCTGACCATGAACCATACGCCACCCACGCCTTGTCCGTAGGTGTCACTGGAGTCTTCATCCTTGGAGTAGAAGTAGATAGGCATCCCGTTGATGGTGATCTGCATCTTGCCGTCTGCCGTGGGGATGGTGCCGATGGTTCCGCTCACCCCGTCAACCGCCGGTTTGGCCGACGTCGTTGTCACTGCCGGCCAGTTGGTGGCACAGCCGCCGGTGCAGGCGCTCTTGCCGGAATCCTTGACGTCCTTCGCGAAGACGTAGACGCTCTTGCCGTTCGCCGCGACCACTCTCTCGCCGACGCTCGACGACGCCGTCTTCAGTTCGGCCGCGCCAGCAGGAGTGCTCGACGCCGGAGCGCTTGAACTCGACGCCGCGGGGCTGGGACTGGTGGCGCTCGAAGATGACGACGCGCCGGGGCTTCCTCCACAGCCAGTGAGGGCGATGGCCAGAGCAAGGATGCCGAGCCCGGTGCCGAGTTGCTTCTTCATGGTTTGCTCCTTCGGGTCGACCGGCCGTGGACGTGCCGGAAGCTAACCCGTACGACGCCGTCGGGTGAAGAATGGTTCAGGGGGCTTGAACCTTTTTCGTGGCGGGCACGTCGTATCGCAGGAGAAGGGGAAGCCGAGCACCAAGGAGGCGCCGATGCCGCTCGACGAGGATGTAGTGGCCGCGATCTACCGCGACCACGGCACGGCCCTGCGCCGCTTCGTGCTGAGCTGCACGCCGGACGCGCACTTGGCTGAGGACGTAGTCCAGGAAACCATCCTTCGCGTGTGGCAGCACGCCCCGCAGATCACCGGCAGCCTGCGCAGCTATTTGTTCCGCACTGCCCGCAACGTCATCATCGACAACTACCGCAAGGCCCAGCGGCGCCCGGCAGAGGCTGCCGAACGCGACATGGCGGATCCGGAGGAGGCCACCGAACGGGTGGACGAGCTCCTCAACCGGGTCCTCATGGAGGAGGCGCTCCTGAGGCTCAGCACCGAACACCGGGAGGTCCTGGTAGCACTGCATTATGAACGTTTCACGGTGAACGAGGCCGCGTTGAGGCTCAACATCCCCAGCGGCACAGTGAAGTCCCGGGCCTTCTACGCCGTGAGGGCGCTCCGCACGATTCTCGACGAAATGGGGGTGCAGCGGTGAACGAAACCGGACTTCACCAATTGCTGGGCGCCTACTTGCTCGGCGGACTCGAGCCTGCCGAGGCCCGGATTTTCGAGGAGCACTTGGCAAGCTGCGCTGAGTGCCGGCTCGAGTTGGGCGAGCTGGAGAGCCTCCCCGCCCTCCTCGACGCCGTCCCTGTGCCCGACGCCGTCGCGCTCGCCGCCGGGCGCCCCGCCGTCGAGCCCTCTACCGCTGCCCCTTCCGACGCCCGCCCACTTACAGGGGCTTTCACGGAAACGCTCCCGCAGCCGATCCTCCTGAAGATGGCGGCACGGCGGCGGAAATCCCGACGCCGGTGGGCGGCCCTGGTGGGTGCCGTCGCCGCGGCGTGCCTTGGCTTGGGCATACTGGCAGGGCCCGTGTTGAACCAGCCACCCAAGCCTGACGCCAGTTACTCCGTGCAGACAGACAATGGCCTGCAGCTCACCGTGGGGCTCGTCAGGAAGGCGTGGGGGACCGAGCTTCAGCTGGAAGGCCGCAGCATGCCGGCGCAAGGCACGATGTACCTGTGGGTCAAGGGCCGCGACGGCACGGAGGAAATGGCGTGCGGATGGACCGCGACGTCCAGTGGCCACATCAAGGTCACGGGTGCGACGCCGGTCCAGCTCGCCGGGATTTCGGGCGTGGAACTGCGCGATGACAACCAAAAGACGGTCGCGGCGATTTCGGTCCCGGGGAGCTAGGGGTCCCCAGGACCTAGGCGGTGCCAGATTACGCGGATGCTGCCTCGCTGGCCTCAGGATCGGGGAGGTCGCTTCGTTCCCAGATGGGCATGTCCAGTCGGTTGAAGCTGTAAAGATGGATTCCCGAGATGCCATCCGGGTGCGCCATGATCTCGGAAACGAGGCCTTCCGGTGAGTACTTGTCCCCGCCTAGAAGCTTCCGGGCAAGGGTTCCTTTATTGCTGAGGAACTTCAGGGACGTCCCGACGCCGATCTGGGCTGCCAGGGCCAGCAGTTTGGTCCGGGGAACGGCCCCGGCCACGCCTGCCCACACCGGCAGCTCGACGCCTTCCCGGCGCAGGAGTGCTGCGTAGTCGAGGATCGTCGGGGCGGAGAAGCACATTTGCGTGACAACGTGCGTGGCCAGATGTTGTTTGGCCAGCAGGGCATCCAGCAAGTCGAGGCCGCTCATGGACGGATGCCCCTCGGGGTAACCGGCGATGCCCGCCGTGATGCTGCCACCGGTGTACTCGGCGATATCCGCCAAGAGGGGAAGGCACGATCGGTAGGGGCTGGCACCTTGGGCTCCGTCGCCACCGATGGCGAAAACCTCACTAATCCCGACGGCCTCGCAGTCCCGGAGGATACCGGAGAGTTGCGCCCCGCTCTCCAGCCCACGTGCCGAGAGGTGCGGAATCACGGTGTAGCCAAGGAGGCTGAGCTTGATGGAAGCCTCCATGGTCCGCTCGATCCCGTGATGGGGCAGGCAGGTCACGGTGAGCGTCGTGGAAAGCGGTACCGCTGCCTGGACTTTCTCAACGATTCCGTCTGAGGGAATGATTTCAATCCGGGTGGGGAACATACTGGCTCCTTCCGGATCAAGCCGTCGCGTGGTGTGCGAGGAGGGTGCGGGCTTCCTGGCGGGTGGTGCCGGAGTCCTGGATGCCTTCGGCGATGTGTGCCAG
>NZ_JBYSXB010000029.1:0-71629 GCF_058781765.1 Arthrobacter sp. FW306-1B-G06A
CGCCCCGCCCCGCCCCGCCCCCCTGCCTCGCATATCTGTCAGACCATTAATGCCGCGCTACGGCGCGTTGTTTGACTGGTCCTCCCCCGCGTTCTGCAGTTTGCCCTTGCCATGTTCGCCTTCCTGGTCATCGTTCGGCACCACGGACACGATGCCGCTTGCCGAGACCAGGACGGACACAAACGTCGGCGCGCTGGTGCCGTCAAAAGTGAGTCGGCCGATGTAGGAACCCGGAGTCAGGTTGTTCCACGCGAAACTGAGCTTCCCGGATTTGCCGTTCTTCATCTTGATCGGGTTGGGCGTAACCGTGGCGTTGGGCTTGACCGAGGCGTTGCCTTGGTTCGCGCCCAGGATCGCGGCGTCAACGCTGGCCTTGGTGGGCCGGTTGTTAGGGCTTGCATACAGGTTCGCGATGATGGTGTAGGTTCCAGGCTGGGGGTTGTCGAGCGAGAGCGACTCGCTGGCACTCGGTGTCGCTGCCGTGAACAACTGGCCCGACGGCGACAGGACATACAGATCGAAATCCGCCGTGGGATCGGAGGAAATCACCGAGAACTTCGCGAACGCCGTTCCGGGGGGAACCGTGGCGGTCTTGACGAAGTTCGAGGCGTTGTTCGCAACAGCCACGGGACCGGGAACAAGTTCCGCGGCCGAGGAATCAGCCTTGGAGAGACCGTCAATGGTCACAGCAGTGGGTGAGTCGGAACCTGAAACTATGTTGATGTCCGCCGATCCGCTTGCCTCCTGGGACGTGAAGGCGACGCTCTTGGAGGCAAGCACCGACTGCGGACGGACCGCAATTGGAGAGACCACCGACTTGTTGGCACCTTCCCACTTCAGGGATCCCATCGCGAAAGTACCCAGTGCGGCCGTCTTGTTTTCGAAGGTCACCTTGAAGGTCTTCTTCTGGCCGACTTCGTTGAAGTTCAGCACGGACGGAGTGACCTTGACGTCAACGCCGGGGACATTGACTGTGGCCCGGTATTGTCCCGGAGTCAGGGCGGTGACGGTGCGGGTGACCTCGATCTTGCCCGCGAGGTTACCCAGGGCGAACGAGGGGAGGTTCATGTCGCGGGGCAGTGTCGAGCCCAGCCCCGGCTTGCCGAGATCGACGCCGGTACCCTGGATGAACTTCAGGTAGTCCTCGGTTCCGGCATCGTAGACCAGGCCCGGTTCCAGCACGCTGGCAGGGTTCATTTCTCCCGCACCGGTGGCGAAGACGTCCTGGTTCTTGCTTCCATCGGCCAGCTTGACGTCACTCGCCGTCGTCATCATGGCCGACTTGACCGTCGCAGGGGACCAATCGGGATTCTTCGCCAGGATCAAGGCTCCGAAACCTGCAATGTGCGGGGACGCCATGGAGGTACCGGACATGAATCCGTACTCATCACCTTTGCTGCCGATCGGCGAAACACCCGCGAGCACCGCAACGCCGGGAGCCGAGACGTCCGGCTTGAGGAGATCCGAATCGGTGGCGAGGAGCGGGCCGCGGGAGGAGAATCCGGCGATCTGCGGCTGGGCCTCGAGCGGAAGACCGGTGGTGTCGTGGTCAACCAGGGAAACAGTAAGTGCCGGGTTTGCCGCGACCTTGTCCTTGATGGCCTGCGAGGCGGGAGGATTCACGTGGACGGTAGGTACCGCGTGCTTGTCCGTGTCCAAGGAGGAACTGGTGAGGTTCACCAGGATCATGCCCACGCCGCCACCGCGGAGCACCTCGGCGCTCTTCGCGACGCGGTCAACCACCCCACGGTCACACACCACTACCTTGCCGGCGATTTTCGCCGGGTCCAGGGACCCAGGCGCGCAAAGTGCCGCGTTACCGGCGCCTGACGCGGCGTTTGCGGAAAGCACGACGCCGGCCCCGCTCACCTGGTGGTTCATGATGCTGGCTCCGCGGAACTTGGTGCCGTCGGAGAATTCGACCGTTCCCTGGAGTTCCTGCGAGAAGGAGGTAGCCGCAACCGTGGTCATCCAGGGTGCGCCGTGGTTGACGGTGCTGGCCTGAGGTCCCGAGTTACCCGCGGATGCCGCCACAAAGATGCCGGCCGACGCAGCAGACAGGAACGCGAGCGAGACAGGGTCGGTGGTGGTGTCCGTGGCGCCGGAAATGGAGTAATTCAGGACGTCCACGCCGTCGGCGATGGCCTGGTCAATGGCGGCGATGGCCGCGGAACTGTAGCAACCGCCCGTATTGGGGTCGGTGTCTTCCCAGCACACCTTGTAGATGGAGAGCTTGGCAGCTGGTGCCACGCCGCTCGTCTTGCCGAAGCTCCGGCCATCCACGAACGTTTCCACGCCAGGGTTGCCGGCGGCGGTGCTGGCCGTGTGCGTACCGTGGCTCACGACGTCGATGGGCGAGATTTGTTCCTGGGGTGCCCGTTGGGCTGGCGGAACCGTCTGGAGGAAGGCATCTGCGAAGTAGTGGGCGGCGAGGACTTTGGAATTGCAGGCAGTTCCGTCAAAGGCCGCTCCGGTGTCGGTGCCTTTCTGGCACTCGCCGACGAAGGTGTCTCCGTTGGCCTTCAGCATGGCGATCTTGCCGTCACCCGTGCGGTACGGGACGCCCACCTGGGGGTCCCCGACCAGCGGCTGGACGGGATCGCCGGCGAAGAACTTGCTTGTGGGCGTGTAGCCGGTGTCGATGACACCCACCACGGTGCCTTTGCCGGCCTGGTCCTGGCCGCCGAACTGGGTATTCCAAGCACCATTCGGTCCGCTGAGGTTGAGGAAATCGGTGGTGGAGTAGTCAGGAGCAGACTGCGTGTCCGGGGCCACGAGGAGAACATCGGGATTCTTCGCGAGATTGACCGCCTGGTTCGCGGAAAGCGTGGCGCTAAAGCCGTTGATGGCTGTGGTGTAGTCGCGGTTGATGGTTACGCTCTGCTGCTTGGCCACGTCCTGCTGCTTCTGCTGCAAGTGGGCCTGGTACTGCTTCACTTCGGCCTTGCCGACATCCAGTTTCTTGCCCGCCTGCGGCTTGGTGGGCACATAGCCGGGGGTTCCGCCGTCGTAAGTGGCCGCCGGCTTCTCTGCCAGCACCACAACGTAACGGCCATCCTGGTAAGACTTGGGGTCGACATTGCGGGCAACTCCCGCGGCCGTTGATCCGAGGACCGTTGAACCGGAAGCGGGCGCTGCTTGTGCGGGTGTCAACGCCACCGAGGAGAGCAGAACCGGTAATCCGACGGCTAGCGCCGCAGCTTTTCGAAGCCCCCCGCTTCCAATGAAGCTCTTTCCTTGTGAATTCACGAGTGATTGCACCTTTCCGGGCGATCGTGGCGGTCATGTCAAGATCAATCAACAAAGGATGGGCGCCGATTGACAGTTCTTGTAATCAGGTAAAGCCCAGCCGATTCATAGAGTACAGAGCGATAGTCGAATATGACATAGGACACATTTCACGTTTTTTGTCATGTCATTCGGCATCAGAATACATCCGCACGCAGCAGCGGGCACGCCCCCGTCGGAAGGGGACGTGCCCGCTGTGCGGATATTCAAATATTCAGGCGAAGACGGACTGAAAGGCGCCTCAGGCGTGCTGGTACGTCAGGCAATCAGCCGCTTCGGCACCGGGGCCGATCCGGACATCGTGGGCCTCGCACATGAGGTTGTTGTTGTGGGTGCATTCCGAGCGCTGGCATGCACCGACATGCGCCAGGACTTTGGGGAGTCCTCCCATGAGCGTGGTGTCAATGAAGGTGGCGCAGGATGCGTGGTCCGCGGTTCCGCCAATGGTGATCCCGAAGGCAGTGCAGCCATGATGGTTGAATCCACAGCTGCCAACGCTGCAGGCGGACACTTCGGCGACGTGTTCGGTCATTGCTCCTCCTGGTGGACGGGGAATTTCCTGGACAGTAATTCCAAGCTACTCCCGAATACGCGCCTTTAACCCGGAGGATTAGCGCATTTGCGCGTACCCTATTGCGCTCAACGTGGCGCCGGCGGGCAGGCCGCGCTAGGAATGGATCCCTCGCAACGCGTCGCTGATTTTGGCCCTCGTCGAAGCATCCGGCGGGACGGAAATGCGGTTTTCCCGGGCCGCCCGGTCCGCCATGATCCTTTGGAAAACCATCCTCCCCAGGCCGGCAAATACAGCGGCAAGGACCACGGGCAAAACCATCGACTTAGCGTTCTCGGCCATGCCGCAATCCTAGTGACGCAAACCACCCCCGGCCAGAGCCGCCGTCGTTCGGTGGCCAGAGCCGCCGTCGTTCATCCAAAACCCCCGACGACGGCGGGGCGCCGCCGCGAATTGGCGCGTACCTTTTGCTTGGTAGCCACCTCTTCACCGATCCCCCGCAAATAGGGTATGTAGCGATTTGGCCGGTAGAATGGGCATGCAAGCTCGCGGAGCGCCCCCCTTATTCCGTAAGACCCTGCCGGTAAACACTGTTGCTGAACGCTGTTTAAAGGCAGTTCCGGCGTGAGACGGCACCACTCCGCGGCAGCCTTTAACCAAGGTTTAACCAACGCTCACGCACAGGAGTTACCGGATGCCCCGGATCGTCGTCGACGTCATGCCCAAGCCCGAGATTCTGGACCCTCAGGGGAAGGCCATCGTGGGCGCACTGCCCCGCCTCGGCTTCACCAGCTTTAGCGCTGTCCGCCAAGGCAAGCGCTTCGAACTGACCGTTGACGGCGAGGTGACCGATGCCATCCTCGCCCAAGCCCGTGAGGCCGCCGAGACCCTGCTGTCCAACCCGGTGATCGAAGACGTCGTCAACGTCGAGGTCGTCGAGGCCTGACATGACTGAACTTCCTTTGATCGGCGGAGCCCCCGTGGCCGTCGAACCCCATTTGGCCGGGGCCAAAATCGGCGTCGTCACCTTCCCCGGTACCCTTGACGACCGCGACGCCGCCCGTGCGGTCCGCCTCGCAGGCGGCACCGCCGTCGCACTTTGGCATGCGGACACACAGCTGGCCGACGTGGACGCCGTGGTCATCCCGGGCGGTTTCTCCTATGGCGACTACCTGCGCGCCGGCGCGATTTCGCGCTTCGCTCCGCTGATGTCCCGCATCATCGATGCCGCCAACAGCGACGCCAAGCTGCCCGTGCTGGGTATTTGCAACGGTTTCCAGATCCTGACCGAGTCGCACCTGCTCCCGGGCTCCATGATCAAGAACGACCACTTGAAGTTCTTGTGCCGCGACCAGGTGCTGCGCGTCGAGAACAACAAGACCTTGTGGACCTCGGATTACGAGGCTGGCGAGGAAATCACGGTTCCGCTGAAGAACCAGGATGGCCAGTACATCGCCGACGAAAAGACCCTGGACGCCCTTGAGGCCGAAGGCCGCGTCGTGTTCCGCTACGTCGGCTGGAACCCGAACGGTTCACGCCGCGACATCGCCGGTATCAGCAACGCCGGCGGCAACGTAGTGGGCCTCATGCCTCACCCCGAGCACGCGGTGGAGCCCGGATTCGGTCCGGAGTCCAACGCCGGCACGGATGGCTTGGGCTTCTTCACTTCCGTCCTGAACAAGATCGTGGGAGGCGCACAGTGACCACCTCAGCTGAAACCGTCGGCAAGAAGTTCAACATCGACACCGTCGAGAACGCCGCGAAGACCCCGGACACCGAGCTTCCCTGGGCCGAGCTCGGATTGAAGCAGAACGAGTTCGACGAGGTCGTCAAGGTCCTGGGCCGCCGCCCCACGGGCGCCGAACTCGCCATGTACTCCGTCATGTGGAGCGAGCACTGCTCCTACAAGTCCTCGAAGAACCACCTGCGCCAGTTCGGCGAAAAGGTGACCGAGGAGATGAAGAAGGACATGCTCGTGGGCATCGGTGAAAACGCCGGCGTCACCAACCTGGGCGACGGCTGGGCCGTGACGTTCAAGATCGAGTCCCACAACTCGCCGTCCTTCGTGGAGCCCTACCAGGGTGCCGCGACCGGCATCGGCGGCATTGTCCGCGACATCATCTCGATGGGCGCCCGCCCGGTGGCCGTGATGGACCCGCTGCGATTCGGCGCCATCGACCACCCGGACACCGCACGGGTCATGCATGGTGCCGTTGCCGGTATCGGTGGCTACGGCAACTCGCTGGGCCTGCCGAACATCGGCGGTGAAATGGTGTTCGACTCCGTGTACCAGGGCAACCCGCTGGTCAACGCGCTGGCAGTCGGCGTCATGCGCCACGAAGACATCCGCCTGGCCAACGCGTCCGGCAAGGGCAACAAGGTTGTCCTGTTCGGTGCGCGCACCGGCGGCGACGGCATTGGTGGCGCCTCGGTGCTGGCCTCGGAGTCCTTCGACGACACCAAGCCTTCCAAGCGCCCCGCCGTCCAGGTAGGCGACCCGTTCGCCGAAAAGGTGCTCATCGAGTGCTGCCTGGAGCTGTTCAAGGGTTCTCTCGTTGAGGGTATCCAGGACCTCGGCGCGGCAGGTATCTCCTGCGCCACGTCCGAGCTCGCTTCCAACGGCGACGGCGGCATGCAGGTTGAGCTGACTTCCGTGCTGCTCCGCGACCCCACCCTGACCCCGGGCGAAATCCTGATGTCCGAGTCGCAGGAACGCATGATGGCCGTTGTCACGCCGGAGAACATCACCGCGTTTGAAGCGGTCATGGACAAGTGGGCCGTGGAGTACTCCTGGCTCGGCGAAGTGACCGACACCGGCCGCCTCATCATCACGTGGGAAGGCGAAGTCATTGTCGACGTCGACCCGCGCACCGTCGCCCACGACGGTCCGGTCTACGACCGCCCGTTTGCCCGCCCCTCATGGCAGGATTCCGTCCAGGCCGATACCTTCACGGGCTCCGTGCAGGACGCCGGCCGCCCGTCCACTTCCGGGGAACTGGCTGCCGCCATCACCGAGCTCATTGCTTCGCCGAACATGTGCAGCAAGGCCTGGATCACCAAGCAGTACGACCGGTACGTCGGCGGCAACACCGCCATGGCGTTCCCGGACGACGCCGGCGTGGTCCGCGTGGACGAGGAAACCGGCTTGGGCGTGGCCCTGGCCACCGATGCCAACGGCCGCTACACCTACCTCGATCCGTACCACGGCGCACAGCTGGCACTGGCCGAGGCCTACCGGAACGTCGCCACCTCCGGCGCCGTCCCGATGGCCGTCAGCGACTGCCTGAACTTCGGTTCTCCCGAGGACCCGGACGTCATGTGGCAGCTGGCCGAGTCCATTCGTGGCCTGTCGGACGCGTGCATGGAACTGGGCGTCCCGGTCACCGGCGGCAACGTCTCGCTGTACAACCAGACCGGTACCGTGCCGATCCACCCCTCCCCCGTGGTTGCCGTGCTGGGCAAGCTCGACGACGTCGCGCGCCGCACGCCGTCGGGCTGGAAGGAAGATGGCCAGGCCATCTACCTCCTGGGCACCACGGCCGCGGAACTGGACGGTTCCGAATGGTCCAACCTGCGCGGACACCTCGGCGGCTTGCCGCCGAAGGTTGACCTGTCCATCGAGCGCCAGCTCGGCGAGATCCTCATCAACGCCTCGCGCGACGGCATGATCGACGCCGCGCACGACCTCTCCGAGGGCGGCCTTGCCGCTGCGCTGGTGGAGTCCGCACTCCGCTACGGCGTCGGCGCCCGGATTGCGCTGGACGAACTCGTGGAGCGCGACGGCGTGGACCTGTTCACCGCGTTGTTCTCCGAGTCCCAGGGCCGGGCTATCGTGTCCGTTCCGCGCTCCGAGGAAATCCGCTTCAAGGACATGTGCACGGCCCGCGGCTTCGCCCACCTCCGGATCGGCGTCGTCGACGCTGCCGGCGGCAAGCTGGAGATCAACGGCGTGGACGAGCTCTCCTTGGACGCTCTCAACGAAGCCCACGAGGCCACGCTACCGAAGTACTTCGGCTAGCGCCTGGCAACCCCAACGCGGGGTCACTTACGGCCCAAGAATCCCCTCGGGATGGGCCGTAAGTGACCCCGCGTTGTGTTTTCAGTCTTCGCTGTGGAGGTCCCGGCGTCGGGCGCTCAGGAGCTCCAGTTCCGGGCGTGCTGCAACGAAGCGTTCGACGGCGTCGAACACCTCGACGAGATGCGCCCGGTCTGCCGCCACTGCCCCCGCGCCGATGAGTACACGGCGATGCTGGTCCAAATGCCCGGTCTCGGCGGCAGAGACTTCGAAACGCCGTTTCAACTCGGCGATCAGCGGACGCACGAGGGAACGTTTCTCCTTCAGGCTGTGCACCTCGCCGAGGAGGATGTCGAACTCAATCCACGCGATCCACATGCGCCCATCGTATCCAGTAGTCCGCGCGCCCTCCCGCTTCGGAGCCCACGGTGGCAAGATAAGGGCAGACTAAAGGAGCTCCATGGGCGCGGACGATCATACGAACAAGGCCGGCAACGCAGTATCCCGGGGTGCCGATTCGGTGGGAGACGCCGTAGACGATGCCAAGGATTCACGCACCGTCAGGGTAGTGGCACGGGCCGGGTTCGTCGCCTTAGGGCTGATACACCTCCTGATCGGGATCATCGCCTTGGGGATCGCGCTGGGCGCATCCGGCCAAGCCGACCAAAGCGGTGCGGTCGGCCAGTTGGCTGCCACGCCTGGCGGCGTCGTCCTGTTATGGGCGGGACTCGTGGCCTGCGGTGTCCTCGCGCTCTACATGGCGAGCGACGCCGTGATGGGGTGGAGCGGGGGTGGCAGCTCGAAGCCCTGGATGAATCGGCTCAAGGCAGCCGGGCAGGCGATCGTCTTCGCTGTTGCCGCGGTGACCTTCGGAAGCTTCGCGCTCAGCCGTCCGAGCAGCAGCAGCGAGAAATCCCGTTCGACCAGTGCAGACCTCATGTCCAGCACTCCGGGAACTGTCCTCTTGGTGATCATCGGGGTGGCGTTGCTGGCGGCTGCCGGCACCTACGTCTTCCTGGGGATCACACGCAGGTACGAAAAGAACCTGAGGGGAAAACCGTCGGGAGCCTTGGGAGATGCGTTCACGGTGCTTGGAGTAGTGGGCTATTGCGCAAAAGGGGTGGCGCTTGGCGCAGTCGGCTTGCTCATCCTGATTGCCACGGCGGAGCACGACCCCTCCCAACAAGGCGGCCTCGACTCCGCACTCAAGGCCTTCCTGAAACAGCCCTTTGGCGGATGGGTGCTCGGGTTCGTCAGCCTCGGACTGATGGCCTACGGCGTCTACTCCTTGTTCCGCTCCCGTTACCAGCGGCTCTGACGGCGGGCCTCACCTTCGCGTGGTGGCCAGAAACGCCCGACGGCGGCCCCCACCAAAGGTGGGAACCGCCGTCGGGCGCTTTTTTAGCCAGGTTGTGCTATTTGGACGTGCCTTGCGACACCGAACCCTGCAGCTGGCGCTGGAAGATGACGTAGACGATCAGGACCGGAACCACCGTGACGGTGACTGCTGCGAACAAGGCGCCGAAGTCCACCGCATAACCCATTTGGCCGGCGAAAGCGGCCAGTCCTTGGGACAGCACGCGTGGCCCGGCCGCGTTGATGGCCACCGGAATCAGGAACTGGTTCCACAAACCCAGGAAGTTGAAGATGGCCACGGAAGCGAGTCCCGGCTTGGCCATCGGCAGCATGACCTGGAAGAACGTCCGCCACTCGCCTGCTCCATCCAAGGCAGCCGCTTCCGTGATTTCGTGAGGGAGCGACTTGAAGAAGGAAAACAGGAAGAAGACCGTGAACGGCAGCGCGAAGCCGACGTACACCAAGGTCAAACCCGGGAGGGTGTTGAGGAGGCCGAGTCTCTTCATGACGAAGAACAAAGGCACCATGGCGAGGAAGATCGGGAACGTGAGCCCGGCCAGCATGAGGTAGTAGATCGCCTTGCTACCGAAGAAGACATAGCGCGCCAGGACGTAGGCGCACATGGCTCCGAGGACCATGACGATGACCAGGGCGCAGCCCACCACAATCACGGAGTTGAGGAAGTAGCTTCCGATGCCGGCCTCGGTCCAGGCCTTGACGTAGTTGTCGAAGCGCCACTGGGAGGGCAGGGCGAACGGCGAAGCGAAGATCTCGCTGGAGGTCTTGAAGGAGGACATGAAAGTCCACAACAAAGGCAGGATCACGATCAGCGACCAGATGGTCAGGGCAGTGTGCGAAACGGCGCCCACCACCTTGTCCCCTGGTGTCGTGGCCGGTTTGCGCGGGTTGAAGTGCAGCGACTTCATTTCCTGGCTGGCTATTTTGGTAGTCATCAGAGGGACACATCCTTGTCGCCACCAGTGAGCCTGTTGACCAGGAACACGAGGCCGGAGAAGATCAGGGTGGCTACGGCCAGCACAACGCCCATGGCGCTGGCCAGTCCGAACTGGCCCTTCGTGAAGGCGGTGAAGAAGAGCTGCTGCGACATCACCAGGGTGGAGTTGTCCGGACCACCGCCGGAGTTCAGGGCGGCCATGTAGACGAAGGCATCCAGCGCCAAAATGCCCATGTAAATGTACGCCGTCTGGATGTTGTCCCGGATCAGCGGGATGGTGATGGACACGGCAGTGCGGAAGCGCCCCGCGCCGTCAATCCGGGCCGCCTCGAACAGTTCGGCGGGGATACCTTTGATACCCGCCACGAAGAGCACCATGTAGAAGCCGATGAAGCCCCACACGATCACGAACATCGTGGCGATCATGGCGGTGTTCTTATCTCCAAGCCACGCGTAGGACTTGAATTGGTCCATGCCGAGGGAAGTGAGGATGCCGTTCAACAGACCCCCGGAAGGATCGTAGATCTGGCCCCACATGATGCCGATGGCGATCGCCGGAATCGTGTAGGGGAAGAAAGAGACAACCCGGTAGAAGCTGGAGTTGCGCAGGCCCTTGATCTGGCCCTTGCTGCTGCCGCCCACTGTCACCAAGGTTGCCAGCACCAGGCTGAGGATGATGGTGATGATGGGCAGGCAGATGACCAGCAGGATGTTGTTCCCCATGGCCTTCATGAAGATGTCATCCGTGAAGAGCTTCCGGTAATTCTCGAGTCCGATGAAGTTCTGGTCGGGCGAGAAACCGCTCCAGTCAGTCAGGGAGTAGCCGAACGCCTGGATGAAAGGCCAAATCACAAAGAGGAGGTAGATCGCCAGGGGCAGGCCCAGGAAGACCACGAAGAAACTGACCTTGTCGAACGTCAGGGGCTTGCGCCGCCTCTTGTAGACGGGTGGTGCGGTATCCGGAACGACGACGGCGGACGCGCCGCCGTCGACCCGGAGGGTTTTTGCTTTCACTGAAGTCACTTCACTTCAATCTTCTTGACCGAGCTGTCGTTACGGACCTTGTCGGTGATCTTCTGCAGGTCCGACGTCAGTGTGGCGACATCGGACTTTCCATCGAGGAACGTGTTCCACACAACCAGCTGGTCCTTGTTGGTGCCGTAAAGGTCAATGAAGTTCCAGGTGTAGATGTTGTCGCCCGCGTCGCTGAGCAGCTTCGTCTGGGAGACGAGTGCCGTAGATCCGAAGCCATCAGAGGGAACGGTGTCCTTGACAATGGTGGGGGCCAGCTTGGTCTTGGCGAAGTTGGTCGCAGCGTCCTTGGAGAGCATGACGCGGAGCAATTCCTTGCCGCCGGGAACGTTCTTGCCCTGTGAAGGAACCACGAAGGGCTCGCCCGCTGCGCTGTGCAGTGCCGCGTACGGCAGTTTGGAGCTGGTGGTCACCGAGGGGACGGGCGCACCGGTCATCTTGAAGCCGGCCTTGGTCTGGTCCTTCATCTCGTTTTCGATCCATGAACCGGACGGGTAGAACACTGCTTCCTGGGCGTTGCTCCACTGCGCCTGTGCAGCCGTGAACTGGGTGCCCGAGCCACCTGGTTTGAAGTGGCCTGCCTTGACGATCTTTTCCAGGGCGGTGAAGACGCTCTGGAGCGCAGGGTGGGACCAGCAGTCTGCCTTCAGGTTTTCAAGGCCGAGGCGAACGTCGTGGCCACCCTCCTTGATAGCGGAGGCGATCGCCATTTCCTGGTAGTACGTGGCGGCTTCCTTGCCCCAGACGAACAGGTATTTGCCCTTGGCCTTGGCCTGCTCCCCGAGCGCGTACATCTCATCCCAGGTCTTGGGAACGGACCAGCCGTTGTCCTTGAGCAGGGCATCGGAGTACCACATCGCGTAGACGGTGAGGACGTAGTTCAAGGCCGCCAGCTTGCCCTCGAAGGTACCCGGGGCGAGCACTCCGCCGTAGAGGGTGTCCTTAATGACCTTGCCCTCAAGGTTCTTGGCGTTGACCACGCTGGTGAGGTCTTCAAGCTGGGCCAGGATGGTGCTGAAGCCGATTGCCTTGGCGCCCGAGTTGTCGATCAGGTCCGGCGGGTTGCCTCCGACGAATCGTGGCTGCAGTTCCTGTGCGATGTCCGTGGACGGGGAAATCTTGGCAGTGGAACCTGAATGTGCGCTTTCGAAGCCCTTGCCCGCGAAGTCGACGTAGTCGATTCCGTACCCGCCCTTGAAGATCACGGCGTCAACGGTGGACTTGTCTGCCATGCCGAAGGGATTGGTGTCCGAAACGGTTCCCGTTGGACCAGTTGTTCCTCCGCCGCCACCCCCCGCGCAGGACGCCATCGAGCCGGCCAACGGCACAAGCACGGCCGCGGCAAGCGCGCCGCGGAGGAAACCGCGGCGTGCAAAAGACTGCTGCTGAACGTTCATCCTAAAACCCTCCAGAGACTCGTAGTACCTCACGCTGACGGCGCCTCGGCCGGCAGTCGATCGGTCAGGGCACCGCCGCTGCGACGCGCCCTTCGTGTGACATACTTCACCACGAGTGATTGAAAAGCAATATTTGAGGGCAGTTTCAATCAACTTTTGTCAAAATGTGATCTGACGATCCTGCCCTCCGTCGGGGTCGTTTGGGTGTTTTAGCCCCGTAAATTCAAGGATTTTGCGCACTGGGCGATAGCCTCGCGTGCCCATTGCTGCTGTTGCTCGGTTCCTACCCACTCAGCCCATTGCTCAGCGAGCTGGAACTCCACCATCGCCTCGGTGCGGCGACCGTCGTCGTACATCGCCCAACCGAGGTTGTTGTGCAGGGAAACCATCCACCGTTTGGTGCGTGCATCCTCGACGGCGGACGCGTACTCAAGCGCGCTGCGCGTCCACGATTCCTGGTGTCCGGAGTCCGCGATAGCCAGCATATGGAGTGCGTCCACAGCGAGGAAATCTTCGCCCAGGAGGTCGCCCATCTCGGCGGCCTGCTCAAAGAGCGGAACGGCCATGGCAGGGTGGCCGGCGGAGTTGAGCAGGCGGCCGCGCTCCAGGAGGATCCGCACCGCAATGGTGGGCTCCTCTTCGGCGTCGATCCCGTCCAGGAGGGCGTCCGCCTCCTCGAAGCGGCCCTGCAGGCCGATTGCCCGGCCCAATTGGGTGGCGAGCTCGGCCCGTTCAAAGGGATCGTAGGCGGGATCGGCCATGGCTTCGCGGAATCGGGCTTCCGACAACGCGGGGTCGTCAAAATTCCACAGCTCATCGAGGGTCTTTTGTTCCAGCATCTGGCTCCTCCTGATTGCTTCGAGGCGATGGAAGGTGCGGTCCACTCACAATCTAGCCGAAGCGGCAGGCGGGGTCCGCGTGTCAGTCCTTGGCGAGCCGGGCCCAGCCCAGTTGCTCCTGCTGCTTGCGGCTCAACGAGGAAACCACCAGGTCATAGGAATCCTCCACCATGTCCCGGACCATGGAGTCAGGGAGGGCGCCATCCAGGCGCACGCCGTTCCAGTGCGTCTTGTTCATGTGCCAGGCACCGGTGATTTCCGGATGGGCCGAGCGGAGTTGCACGGCCAAGGCGGGATCGCATTTGAGGCTTACTGCCAGGTTCTGGTCGTCCATGGCGGATGCGGCGAACATCTTGCCTTCCTGCTTGGATCCGCCGGATACGGCGGCCCGGACCTTGAAAACCGAGGTTTCCGGGCCGAACGGGAAGTCTTCATAGCTCCCGGGGAAGCCAAGGCAGATTTGGCGGAGTGTCGCAGCGTCCATGTAGCGAGACTAGCGGACCGATCGCCTCACGCAACGTCCAGGAAGTCCTCGAGGAGCACCACTTCCAGGCCAGCAGCCACTTGCGCCGAGCGGAAGGCCTCGAAGTCCGCCGCGAATTCGGGGCGGAAGTGCATCAGGACGATGTCGCCCGGCCGGAGGGAATTGCCGTACTGGTAGTCCATCCGCCCGGCATTGGCCTTGGCCTCCCACGTAACGATCGCCTTCAAGCCGGCGGCGGCCACGGCTTGCCGCATGGCGGTCGAATAGGCACCGCCCGGAGGCCTGAACAGGGTGGGCTTGCGGCCGTACTGCTGGAGGGCGAAATCCTGCATTCCTGCGATGTCGTCAAGCTGCCGCTGGTAACCCCATTGAGTGGTCATGTTGACGTTGTGGCTGACCGTGTGGTTTTCAACCAGGCTCCCCTGCGCCATGAATGCCTTGAAGAACGCGGGGTTGTCGCGGACCGTGTTGCTCGTCAGGAAGAGCGTGGCCGGGTAGCCGTTCTCCGCGAGGAGCCGGACGCTTTCCGGGGACTTGACCAGTCCGTCGTCGATCGTGAGGAACACCACGGGATGTTTGGTGGGGATTTTGGTGATCACGGGAGCCAGTCCGCCTTGGATTGGCGGCAGCGTGAAGTCGGGGGTGAAGGGGTTCCGGAGCCGCCCGGGACCCGCAGGGCTTGGCGTGGGACTCATCGCGGCGCTTGCGGACGACGACGGCGAGAGGCCCACCGTGCGGGGCGCCGCCGTCGGGCTTTCCGCGGACTGGTTTCCCGGGACCGCGCATGCCCCCAGCCCGGCCACGAGGGAAGCCCCGAGGAAACCGAGCGCGGTGCGCCGGCTGGCGGTGGAGGGATGGTGGTCACACATGGGGATTCCCTGGTCTCGAAAGGGTGATTGCCTCCAAAACATACCAGCGGCCGGTTAACAGAAAACGACGGCTAGATGCCGCTCCGCCAGCCCATCTGGGCCGGGCAAGCGTTCATGACGACGTCCAGGCCCGCAGCTTTGGCCCGCTCCGCTGCATCCTCGTCAATGACTCCGAGCTGGAGCCACACAGCTTTCGCTCCCACGGCAATCGCTTCGTCCACCACCGCGCCGACGCGCGAGGAGTTCACAAAGCAATCGACGACGTCGATGGGCTGTTTCTCGAGGGGCACGTCCGCAAGGAATTTGTACCCGGTTTCGCCGTGGACGTCTTCGCCCTTTTGGTTGATCGGGATGATCTCCATGCCCATGGTGTCGCGAACGTAGAGGGCGACTTCGAACGCGGAGCGCCACTCATTCGTGCTGAGTCCCACGATGGCCCAGCGGCCCTTTGTTCGCATCAGCCGGTCAATGACTGCCGGATCGTTGACATGTGTCATAGCTTCAGCCTACTAGCGGGACAGCAGTCCAAGGAGCCAGCGCAACGAAGGCCCGGCAGGCTTCAGGGACACGTCGTCCTGGGTGTTCCCGACTGCTTGCTGCACTCCGTTTTGGAGGTCCTTCGCCGTGGGGGCTGATGGGATGGCGGTTTTGGGCTGCGGAAGGATTCCCTGCGAATCGTTCTTAGGCTCGGTGTGGGCTGCCTTCGGGGCTTGCTCCTGCGTTAGCTGGCTTGCCGGAGCCCGACCGGCCGCCGGTGCTTCCGGCGCGTGCGCAGCCTCGCCAGTACCAGCTGGAGCAGTGACCACGGGATCGGCCGAGGGGCCCGCCACCGGGGGCGCCGGCGGCAGGTCAACGGGCGCCGGGTGCGTCGTAACCTTCGGGGAGTCCTGGGCGGGGGCCGGAGGTACCAGCGACGGCGGAGCTGTGGTCCAAGCGGGCGCCCAGCCGGAGATCAGCGTCTGCATGAATTCCGGCGTTCCCTTGCTGAATCCGCCGCTCGCGGCCGCAACGCCACCAACACCCAGGCCCATGGCGGTCAGGACCGCAGCACCAATAACGGCGGGGCGATGCTTGCGCAACTGACGCCGCTTGCCGAGCTCGTCGAGGGGAAGAGTCTCGCCCACAGCCGAGCCAGCCAACATCGCCGCGAGCGCGGGCCCGAGGACAGGCGCCGGCATGGAGGCAAACGATTCCAGTGCCTTCAACGAATCCGTGACTTCAGGGGCGTCCGTGAGGCCAGCCTCAAGCATGAGCTCGAGGATGACCGCGTCGCGGTCAATGTCCTTGCAATCCCAACGCATCATGGTGCCACGTATTCCTTTACTACCGAGTGCTCGCGGAGTGAATTCAACGCCCGGCGCTGCAGTTGTTTGACTGCGCCTTGGCTTTTCCCCATGATTTCGGCTGCTTGGTCAACGGTCAGACCGGCAACAATACGAAGGGTCAGGACTTCCCGCTGATCTTCCCCAAGGAGGTCCAGCAGCGCCATGACTTCCCCGGGCGCCACGCGGTTCATCGCTTCGGCTTCTGCCGAATTCGACTGGCGCGTGTCACGTTCAGGTTCAAACTCGTGATGCTCAGGTGCCCTGCTTTGACGGCGGTGGTCATCCACCATCCGCGCATGGGCCACCGAGAACACGAACGTCCGCAGACCGCTGACGCCGCCCGTGATCGTCTCGACGCGAGGCAGGACGGCAAGAAAAACGTCTTGTGTGACAGCTTCGGGATCCGAGACACCTTTCGCCGTCAGGTAGCCGAGCACCTGGCCCGCAAAGGCCTGGTAGACGGCGCTGAACAGTTCAGCTTCGCGGCCGCGAAGGGCCAGCAATGCTGCATCGGTCAAGGCGTCGGTCACTGAAGCGTGGCTTTCGTTGGGGAGCGAATGTCCGGATCCATGCGAGATCCTCGGTGCCGCCCAAACGCGGCAGGGCCGGGCAACCTCACCTAGCTTAACCGCTGCTCCCGCTATGCCCAAGGACCAGCCTTCGGTTCCGGGGGCTTGCCTCTCCCGAACTTTTTGCACATCCACGAAACCCCTTCAGACATGAAAAGGGCCGAGCTGAAACATGATGGGGGACAAATTTCAGCTCGGCCTTTCAAAGAGGTAATCGTCGGGGCACCCCAAAGGGTTACGCGGATTCCAAAAGTTTTTTCCGACGGCGTTTTGTGTGCCTTTTGGCGCGGAACGCACGCGGCGGGCCACCCCTGAAAGGGCGACCCGCCGACGTCGTGATTTAGCTGTGGTGACTAGTCCTCGATGAGGTCGTGCACCACGATCGTCTGGTCCCGGTCCGGGCCGACGCCGATCGCGGAGAAGCGCGTGCCGGAGAGCTTCTCGAGGGCCAGCACGTACCGGCGGGCGTTCTCGGGGAGGTCTTCGAGCGTCTTGGCGCCGGTGATGTCCTCGGTCCAGCCGTCGAAGTACTCGAAGATCGGCACTGCGTGGTGGAACTCGGTCTGGGTCATGGGCATTTCGTCGTGGCGGACGCCGTCGACGTCGTAGGCCACGCAGACCGGGATCTGCTCGATGCCGGTCAGGACGTCCAGCTTGGTGACGAAGTAGTCCGTGAAGCCGTTGACGCGGGATGCGTGGCGGGCCAGGACGGCGTCGTACCAGCCGCAGCGGCGCGGGCGGCCGGTGTTGACGCCGAACTCGCCGCCTGTTTTCTGCAGGTACATGCCCATCTCGTCGAAGAGCTCCGTGGGGAACGGGCCGGCGCCGACGCGCGTGGTGTAGGCCTTGATGATGCCGATGGACCGCGAGATCCGGGTGGGTCCGATGCCCGAGCCAACGGACGCGCCGCCGGCGGTCGGGTTGGACGACGTCACGAACGGGTAGGTGCCGTGGTCGACGTCCAGGAACGTGGCCTGGCCGCCCTCCATGAGGACCACCTTGCCCTCATCCAGTGCGTTGTTGAGGACCAGCGTGCTGTCAATGACCAGCGGCCGCAGACGCTCGGCGTAGGACAGGAAGTAATCCACGATCTCGTCCACCACCACATTGCGGCGGTTGTAGACCTTGACCAGGAGCTCGTTCTTTTGGCGCAGCGAGCCTTCCACCTTCTGGCGGAGGATCGATTCGTCGAAGACATCCTGCACGCGGATACCCAGGCGGGCCACCTTGTCCATGTAGGCCGGGCCAATGCCCCGGCCTGTGGTGCCGATGGCGCGGCTGCCGAGGAAGCGCTCCGTGACCTTGTCCAACACCTGGTGGTACGGCGCCACGAGGTGGGCATTCGCGGAGACACGCAATCGGGAGGTGTCTGCGCCGCGGGCTTCCAGGCCATCGATCTCCTGGAACAGCGCTTCAAGGTTCACCACGCAGCCGTTGCCGATGATCGGAATCGCGTTGGGGCTCAGAATGCCGGCAGGAAGGAGCTTGAGCTCATACTTCTCACCGCCCACCACAACGGTGTGCCCGGCGTTGTTGCCGCCGTTGGGCTTGACCACGTAGTCAACGCGGCCACCGAGCAGGTCGGTTGCTTTGCCTTTGCCTTCGTCGCCCCATTGGGCTCCGACGATCACGATAGCTGGCATGGGATCCTCCCCCATTCTTTCGGGCCGGTCCTGGCGGGATCACCAAGGCTCAGCGCCGTACATGAGAACGCCCCGAATCTTTCGGTCCTGCCCGCAGACTTTCGCAAAAGTTCATCGGCGGGATCAGCAAGAGTTCCGGGGCTCTTACCAGCCAAGTTTAGCCGATGCGGCTCTTGGACCTGTTGTCACACGGTCGGAAGGCGACATGAAAACAGGGAGGGCGCCCTCGAAGTTCCCCGTGAGCAGAATGTGAACTCTTCCCAAACAGTCCGCTTCGAGCCTCCAAAACGGCCCTCGGGCCCCAGGCGAGCGGCTACATTCTTTGTGAATCCTCACCCCCAGCGGGCACTTCCGTGAATCTGAAGGGAAATCAATGAATTTTCGCAACAAGCGGCTCTTGTCAACGGCAGGAGTGAGCGCACTCGCAGCATCCACGATCGCTGCCGGCATGATCGGGTTCGGCCTGACGCCGGCCTCGGCCAATAACGACCACAAGGACACCGCGACGCCTATCAAGCACGTCGTCGTAATTTTCGGCGAGAACGTCTCCTTCGACCACTACTTCGCGACGTATCCGCAGGCAGCCAACACGGCAGGCGAAACCCAGCAAGGCAGCAGCGCAGCGGCTCCCGCGTTCACGGCGGCCAAGAACACTCCGAAAAACATCGCCACCCTCGCCAACGACAAGCTCTTGGCACCTAACAATCCCAACTCGGTCCAGCCCCAGCGGCTGACTCCGGGCCAGGCAATCACGTGCGACCAGGACCACGAATACACCGCGGAGCAGAAGGCCTACAACGGTGGCCTGATGAACAAGTTCGTCGAGAACACGAGTATGGACACCTGTTCGGGTGGCCAGTTCGGGCGTCCCGGGCTCACCATGGACTACTACGACGGCAACACCGTCACCGGGATCTGGAACTACGCCCAGAACTTCGCCATGAGCGACTCACACTTCAGCACCGTTTTCGGCCCGTCCAGCCCCGGCGCGCTCAACCTCGTGTCCGGCCAGACCCACGGCGTCACCGAATTCACCGCCGCCGGACAGCCCGTCAAGCCGGCAAGCAGCGACTACACGGTCAAGTTCCCTGACGCGAACGGCGTCGGCACCATGACGGAAGACCCGGATCCGGTCTACGACGACTGCTCCAACAAGAGCCACGCAAGCAAGAACAACCTCGCCGGCATGCAGGGCAAGAACATCGGCGACCTGCTCAACGACAAGGGCGTCAGCTGGGGCTGGTTCCAGGGCGGCTTCGCCCCGACGACGCCGGCCACGGACACCACGCCGGCAGCCTGCATGACCACCCACACCAACATCGCGGGTGCCACGGTGACTGACTACAACCCGCACCACCAGCCGTTCCAGTACTACAAGTCAACGTCCAACCCCCACCACCTTGCTCCGGCCAGCGTGGACGAAATCGGACACAACGGCCAGGCCAACCACCAGTACGACACCACGGACTTCGCGAAGGTGGTCAACTCGGACAACATGCCTGCAGTCTCCTTCCTGAAGGCGGGTAACTACCAGGACGGCCACGCCGGCTACTCCGATCCCCTGGACGAGCAGAAGTTCATCACGCAGCAGGTGAACGCCATCCAGAACTCGAAGAACTGGGAAAACACCGCAATCGTCCTCGCCTACGATGACTCCGATGGCTGGTACGACCACGTCGCGGCTGGCGTGAAGAACTCCTCCAACACCACTGACGACGCCGCATGGTGCCTCAACGCGTACAACAAGGGTGTCCCGATGGCCGGAGGCTATGCGGACCGTTGCGGCCCCGGCCCCCGCCAGCCGCTCGTGGTGATCTCGCCCTTCGCGAAGAAGAACTTCGTGGACCACACCCAGACGGACCAGTCATCCATCCTTCGCTTCATCGAGGACAACTGGCACACCGGCCAGATCGGCGACTCCTCGGCGGACGCCAAGGCCGGCTCCATCAACGCGATGTTCAACTTTGACAACGCGCGGGACGTGAAGCTTATCCTCAACGAATCGAACGGCACCGTGGTCTCCCGGACCAAGGAAAGCGACGACCAGAACGAGAACAAGCAGTAGCAAGGTACTTCCGAAACGGCACCGTCCCGAATGCATCGGGATGGTGCCGTTTCCGTTAACGTACGGCCTAGCGCACGGCCCGGTCCATGCCCGGAAGCCGGCTCCCGCCGTCGAGAGTCCCACCACAGAAGTCCCGATTCACCCCACAGCTCACCGCCGTTCCGGTAGAGTTAACCAGCCCCCAACACTGCACCCAATCTGACCGGTCGCGGCAAACCGCTCCCGGCCGGATAAGTGCGCCTCGCTACACGTAGGAGACCCAAGCCCATATGCAAGACCTGGCGACTGAAACACGCGAAGAGCAGCTCTGGAACCGACGTTTCGAACCCCACATCGCCGAGGTCACGGGGCTTTGCGATTCCCTCAAAGAACAGAAGCCGGGCAGCGAAGTCCTCTACGTGGACCCCGTCCACAGCGTTGACGAGTGCCGCATCATCAGCCTTTTCTCCAACACCCGCACCACGGAGGGCTCGGGCTTCATCGTCCCGGGTGACGCGGATGCCACCACCCGCATGGTGGGCATGCAGTGGCAGTTGGGCCTTCGTCCCGAACTCATGATGCCGTGGAACGTCTACCCGTGGATCGAGCCCGACGGCGAACCGGGCAAGCTGACTCCTGCCAACATCACCGAAGGCCTCAAACCGCTCCTGCGCCTGCTGGCGATCGTGCCGCGCACGTCCGTGCTGGTAGCCCACGGCAATGAAGCCCATCGATTGGCAGACCAGCTGATGAAGGCTGCTCCGCAGAGCATCCACCGCCGCGGCTTCAAGACATTCAAGGTCCGCTCGCTCGGTGGGCGTTCCTTCGCCGGCTCCCCCACGCGCCAGCAGGAGTACCTGGACCTCATTCATGGCGCCTACGCCGAGGCCATGGCCCGGACCGGCCTCACCCCGGTCTCCTAGGACCCGCCCGACCCAACTGACTCGCATTTGTTGTCGTTATGACGCCTCATAACGACATTAACTGCGAGTTAGTTGGGTGGGGAAAGCGCGACGGCGGCCGCCCACCTGAGTGGGAGGCCGCCGTCGGCGTTTAATTCACTTGTCCTAGCCTTCGATCGCTGCCTTCGCGGCGGGATCGGAGTCGTTCAGGAATTTCTCGATCCGCTCCGGTTCCTCAGCCTCGCCGATGGCGGCAGATGCCCGGCCGAGGGAGTACAGGGCGCGCAGGAATCCCCTGTTGGGCTCGTGCTCCCACGGGATGGGCCCGACGCCGCGCCAACCGTTGCGCCGCAGCGAATCCAGTCCGCGGTGGTAACCCACGCGGGAATACGCATAGGAATCGATGGTCCGGCCGTCAGCCCAGGCTTCTTCGGCCAGGATCGCCCACAGCAACGAAGACGTGGGGTACTTGGCCACGAGGTCCAGGGCCTCCTGCCCCAAGGCAAGGTGCTGGTATACCTCGGTCTCGGCAGGGAGAAGCGTCGGCTCCGGGCCCATCAGGTTCTTGCGGAATTCGTCGGACATTAGAAGGTCTTGCCTACCGAACCGAGCTGCTTTGCGGCTTCCACGATGCGGGCAGCCATGCCGGCTTCGGCGGAGGCTCCCCAGACGCGGGGGTCATAGGTCTTCTTGTTGCCCATTTCGCCGTCGACCTTTAGGACGCCGTCGTAGTTCGAGAACATGTGTCCGGCAACCGGGCGGGTGAACGCGTACTGGGTGTCGGTGTCGATGTTCATCTTGATGACGCCGTAGGAAACAGCGTCAGCGATTTCCTGCTCGGTGGAGCCGGAGCCGCCGTGGAAGACGAGGTCGAACGGGTTGGTCTTGCCGATCTTGGCACCGACCTCGGCCTGGATCTGCTTGAGCAGTTCGGGGCGGAGCTTGACGTTGCCCGGCTTGTACACGCCGTGCACGTTGCCGAAGGTCAGGGCGGTCAGGTAGCGGCCGTTCTCGCCGGCGCCGAGTGCCTCGATGGTGGCGAGGGCGTCTTCGGTGGTGGTGTAGAGCTTCTCGTTGATCTCGTTCTCGACGCCGTCTTCCTCGCCGCCGACCGTGCCGATTTCAACCTCGAGGATGATCTTGGCCGCAGCTGCGCGTTCCAGGAGTTCGCGGCCGATCCGCAGGTTCTCGGACAGGGTCTCGTGCGAACCGTCCCACATGTGCGAGTTGAAGATCGGGTCCTTGCCGGCCTTGACGGCTTCCTCGGAAGCGGCCAGCAGCGGCAGGACGAAATCAGCCAGCTTGTCCTGCGGGCAGTGGTCCGTGTGGAGGGCGATGTTCACGTTGTAGTTCTTGGCGACTTCGCGGGCGAAAGCCGCGAAACCCAAGGAGCCGGCAACCATGTCCTTGACGGAGGCGCCGGACCAGTAGGCAGCACCACCGGTGGAGACCTGGATGATGCCGTCCGATTCGGCCTCGGCAAAGCCGCGGATGGCGGCGTTCAGGGTCTGCGACGAGGTCACGTTCACTGCCGGGAACGCGTATCCACCGGCCTTCGCGCGGTCGATCATCTCGGAGTAAATCTCTGGGGTTGCGATGGGCATGCTGACTCCTATGCTGATTTTCGTCTGTGGGTTTTGTTGACCCTGGAGTAGACCTATACGGCTAGGCACCATCCTAGCGACTGAAGAATCCGACACCGTGTTTCCGGTCACGGAGACGGGTAACACTTGCGGACCTTTTGCCGCCGGGTCCTCTCAGGACGGGCTGACTCAAGACACGCGCTGGCCGAAGTTGTGCCGGCGGATCCAGGCGTGCATCGCGATGGCCGCGGCCGACGCCGCGTTCATGGACCGCGTGGAACCATACTGCTCAATCGACAAAGTGGCGACGGCGGCGTCGTGCACCTCGGGAGTCAGGCCGGGGCCCTCCTGCCCGAACACGAGGACGCAGTTGCGCGGAAGTTCGTAGGTTTCCAGCGGCACGGAATCGGGGAAGATGTCGATGCCGATGATGGCCAGCCCCTCCCCCTGCGCCCACTCCACGAAATCCTCCACGGTGGGGTGGTGGCGGACGTGCTGGTAGCGGTCGGTGACCATGGCGCCGCGACGGTTCCACCGGCGTCGTCCGATGATGTGGACCTCCTTGGCGAGGAACGCATTGGCCGTACGCACTACGGTGCCGATGTTGAGGTCGTGCTGCCAGTTCTCAATGGCAATGTGGAAATCGTGCCGGTGGGCGTCCAGGTCCGCGACAATCGCTTCGTGCTTCCAGTACCGGTATTTGTCCACGACATTGCGGCGGTCGCCGTCCGCCAGGAGGTCCGGGTCCCACTGCTCGCCTTCCGGCCAGTCGCCCTCCCAGGGCCCGACGCCGACCTCCGGTTTCGCTTCGGACTCCCCTTCGGTAGAGGAGAGGATGGGCGGGACAGCAGCGGAGTCGGTGGGGGCAGGGTTCTGGGGCCGGTCAGTCACTCCTCAACCCTAGCCCGGCCAGTGCCGCATGCGGCGCCGATACCCGGCCCCGTAACGCAGGACACCCGGGTGTCTCGGAGACCGAAAGATGAAAGACTTGGGACGAGAAGCAGCCACTACGCGGAGGAAAAGCATGGAGAACGCAACCGAGGCCCCCAAGAGCTCAGCCCTTTACCGCAACGGACACGAAATCGAATGCTGGCTCACGGACATGGACGGTGTCCTTGTCCACGAAAACCAAGCGGTTCCCGGAGCGGCTGAACTGATCCAGCGCTGGGTGGACACCTCCAAGCGATTCCTCGTCCTCACGAACAACTCCATCTTCACGCCGCGGGACTTGGCAGCCCGGTTGAGCTCCTCAGGCCTGGAAATCCCGGAAGAGAACATCTGGACATCGGCCCTGGCCACGGCCCAGTTCCTCAAGGACCAGGTGCAGGGCTCCGAGTCCGGGAACCGCGCCTACACCATCGGTGAGGCAGGGCTCACGACGGCGCTGCACGAGGCCGGCTTCATCCTCACCGACCAGAACCCGGACTTCGTGGTGCTCGGCGAAACCCGCACCTACTCCTTCGAAGCGATCACCATGGCCATCCGGCTGATCCTCGCGGGGGCGCGTTTCATCGCCACCAACCCGGATGCCACCGGTCCCTCCAAGGACGGGCCGATGCCCGCCACCGGCGCCATCGCCGCGCTTATCTCCAAGGCGACCGGCCGCGAGCCCTACATTGTGGGCAAGCCAAACCCCATGATGTTCCGTTCCGCGATGAACCAGATCGACGCGCACTCCGAGACCACGGCAATGATCGGTGACCGCATGGACACCGACATCATCGCGGGCATGGAAGCCGGGCTGCACACGGTCCTGGTGCTCAGCGGCATCACCCAGCGGGAGGACATCGCGGCCTTCCCGTTCCGGCCGAACCAGGTCCTGAACTCGGTAGCGGACCTCAAAAACCAGATCTAAGAAGAAGGGCCGGTGCCATGGCTGTGCTGAACCTCCGGTCCCTGGCCGGTGGCCGTATCCTGAGGGGCAGCCAGCCATTTGGCATGGACACCGCGGCGACGGCCGCGTTCCTGGAACGTCATGGCATCCAGGCCGTCGTGGATCTCCGGAGCGCGTACGAGCGCGCCATCGTGCCCTGGCAACTTGCCAACGGCGCGGTGGAGCTCGTGGAGAACCCCCTCGATCCGCGTACCGCTTCTGCTGGGCTCCAATCGATCCACACGGCCGAAGACCTTGGCGAGCTGTACCTTGGCTGGGTTCGCGCCCGCCCGGATTGGGTGGCCGAATCGCTGCGTCCCGCGGCCCAAGGCAAGCGGACGCTCATCCACTGCTCGCTCGGCAAGGATCGCACCGGCGTCGTATCCGCTCTGGCGCTCCTCGCGACGGGCGCTGACCGCGCGGCCGTCGTGGCGGACTACGCCGCAAGCACCGCGGCCCTCCCCACAATGCTGGAAACAATGTCAGCAGCTTGGCGGCTGGCTGTCCCCGAGGTTCCGGAGGAGGCATTCAGTCCCTCGCTCATGCTGCTGCAATCCCCCGAAGCCGCGATGGAATACTTCCTGGACCGTTTCGGGCACGAGTTCGGCGACGCGGCGGATTACTTGCGCGTCGCCGGCCTCAGCGGTTCCGAGCTGGACGGACTGCGGCGCAGGTAGGGAGGCACCGTCAGTAGAACACCACCCGCGAGCCGGCCCGGGGCAGCGGAAACAGTTCGTTCTCCAGGTCCTCAATGATCGGATTGTAGATAAAGGGATTCCACTGCGGGCTCGCATGGGCGGGGCGGGCGCCGTCGGTCCTGCGGCCCGTGGACGCGATGTTGAGGGGGAATACCTTGGCCCACGCGGCCCGGGCGGTTTCGTAGTTCACGGTGTCATCGTTCGGGTTTCCGATGAAGGCCATGCGGGTGTCTCCCAGCCCGTCGACAAACCGTGTGCCGTCAAAGTGGTAGATGTAGTCCGATTCGCTCTGGATCAGCACGCTCGACGGCGCGATCGGCGAGAGCTGCTCCAAGGTCTGGTCCCAGATCTGCCCCCATGTGCGTTCGTGCTTGTTCACCACGCGCTCGCCCAGCTCATAGCCGCCGCGGAGGACTGACGGAACCTGGAAGCCGCTCTCGTACAAGAACACGACGCCGTCGAACCAGCTTTGGTCGAGGATGTCGTACTTACTGAACGGCGAGGAATCCAACAGGATCAGCTTGACGCTGACGTTGCGTTCACGCAGGCGTGCGGCCACCTCAGTGGCCAACATCCCGCCGAAACTGTGGCCGTAGAAATACAGGGTGTTCAGCTTGCGCTCATTGATATAGGCGAGCACAGCGTCCACCACCTCAGTGACTTCCATCCCCAGGTTGGAGTATCCGACGGCGGCCATCTGGCCGCGCTGCCGGAGCGAACCGCGGATCGAGTTGAGGATCCATTGGGCCTCTTCCCAGCTCGTCTTATAGCCGGGAAAGAGGATCCAACTCGAGTTGGGGTAGTACGACTCCGCGAAATCGTCCCCGACCGGGAGGATCTTGGTGGTGCGGCGTTCCGCCTGGACCTGGCGGGTGAACAGCATGTCCGCTGCGAGGGC
Organism: Arthrobacter sp. FW306-1B-G06A; assembly: GCF_058781765.1. Taxonomy (NCBI): domain Bacteria; kingdom Bacillati; phylum Actinomycetota; class Actinomycetes; order Micrococcales; family Micrococcaceae; genus Arthrobacter; species Arthrobacter sp. FW306-1B-G06A. The sequence goes on from NZ_JBYSXB010000029.1 coordinate 26,282, forward strand.
CGTGGAAGCACCGGCTCCAATCAGGAAGGAACGGCGGGAAAAGCTCTTCAGCTCGGCGGCTTGGCGGAGCACCCGGGCAAGGGAGCCCGGGTCCTGCCAGCGCTGCTGCCTCCGAGGGAATTTCCCCGCCCGATAGTTCACGCAGCCAGCTTAGGCGCTTCGGCGGACGGGCACACGGTCCCTTCAAACCCGCCCGGCCTTGGCAGAGTTAGTCGAGTCCCAGCTCGTCCTTGCCGAAGGCGAAGAGGTACGGCACGCCGGTTTCGGCCTCGATCTTTTCCTTGGCGCCAGTGTTGCGGTCCACGATGACGGCCACGGCCACCACGTTGCCACCGGCCTTGCGGACGCCCTCGACGGCGGTCAGTGCCGAGCCGCCGGTGGTGGAGGTGTCCTCGAGAACCACGACGTTCCGGCCTTCCACTGAGGGACCCTCAACCTGGCGGCCCATGCCGTAGGACTTCTGGGCCTTGCGCACCACGAAGGCGTCAACCGCGCGGCCGGCGTCGGCCGCGGCGTGCATCACGGCGGTCCCGACCGGGTCCGCACCCATCGTCAGGCCACCGGCGCACTCAACGGCGATTCCGGCGTCGTCGATCATGGAGAGCATCACCTGGCCAACAAGCTTCGAAGCCTCGTGGTGGAGGGTGATGCGCCGCAAGTCGATGTAGTAGTCCGCCTCGGCACCACTGGAAAGGATCACCTTGCCGCGGACAACCGCCAGTTCTTTGATCAATTCAAGGAGGCGGGCACGGGCAGCGGCAGTGTCAACAGCGGGAGTCATGGTGCCCATTCTACGTAAAGCCGTTCGACGCAAGGGAATGGCGAGCGTCATGCACTGTCCACGGCGCCGGCACGTCACCCGCCGTAACCTGTGAAATATCTGCGCGGGAGGCGGTGTTCCCGCACATATGACAACAATCGGAATCATCGGTGCAGGACACATTGGCAGCCAAGTCGCCCGCAAAGCAGTCGAGCTTGGCTATGACGTAGTGATCAGCAACTCGCGGGGACCGGAAACCCTGGCGGAACTGGTGGCGGAGCTTGGCGAACATGCCCGGGCCGCAACACCGGCCGAGGCAGCAGCGGCGGGCGATTTCGCCGTCGTGACCGTTCCCCTCAGGAGCTACCAGGACATTCCCGTGGAACCGCTCGCGGGCAAGATTGTGATCGACACGAACAACTACTATTGGGAGCGGGACGGCCGCATCCCGGAGCTCGACAAGGGCGAGGCCACCACGTCGGGCCTGCTGCAGAAGCACCTGCCCACGTCCAAGGTCGCCAAGGGCTTCAACCACATCATGGCGAAGGAGATCGGCACTGACGGCTCCCCGTCAGGCGCCGAGAACCGCCGCGCATTGGCCACCGCCAGCGACTACCCCGAGGCGGCGGAACTCGTGGCGAAGCTCTACGACGAGTTCGGCTTCGACACCGTCAACATCGGCCCGCTCGATGAGAGCTGGCGCGTGGAGCGTGACCGCCCGGCCTACGTGGTGCGGCAGAACGCTGCGGAACTGAAGGACAACCTGGCCAAGGCACCGCGCACCATCTGAGCAACCTCCAAACAACACAGCAGCCGCTTGCCTCCTAAAGGCAAGCGGCTGCTGTGTTTAGGCGTGGACGCCCGGTCAGGATGCAGAAGCGGGATCGACAACGGCGAACCCCGCCAAGGCGGCTGCCTTGCGGACATAAGCCAAGTTGGACGCCGTCCGTTCCTCCAAGGGAAGCTCGGTGGAAAAGTCCTCCAGCGTGACCCAGGAGTCGTAGCCGACGTCAGCGAGCGCCCGGAAGTAGGCGAGGACACTCGCCTGGCCCTCGGCAAGAGGGGCCCATTCGTTGACCCACACGGCCGCACCCGAATCGTCTTTCGAGTCGGTTCGGACCCAGCGGGCGTTCTTCACATGGACATGTGCCAAATAGGGGCCGAGGAGCTGGAGGGCAGGCAAAGGTGATTCCCAGCCCTCGATCAGCAGATTGCCGAGGTCGTGGATAACGCCGACATGCCGCGGATCCAGGCCTTCCAACAATCGACGGGCCGAGGAGGCCGACGCCGTCACGGTTCCATGATGAAGTTCCACGAGGGCTTTGACGCCGTGGTGTGCTGCACGGGAAGCAACCCACTCGTAGTGTTCCCGGGTGGCGGCAAAGAGTTCCGGGTAGGGCAGGCCTGTGGGTTCCGGGCCGCCCATGTTCGAGTTGCCCAGCGGCAGCACGTTCACCCGGACCTGCCTGGCACCCAAGGCCGCTGTCGCCGCGAGGACCCGATCGACGTCGTCGTGGTTGTCGCAGCGGGCGTAGCCGCCGAGGCCGGAGAATTCCAACCCTGAATCGGCGGTGAGCCGGGCAATCTCCGGGACCGAATCTTCCAGGCCCGTCATGGGCCAGGTGGCACGGTTCCCTGCCCAGAAGCCCGGTTCTGCTGCCTCTGCCTGGTCCGTGACCCGCCATTCGATGCCGTCCCACCCTTGGGCGGCGAGCTTGGTGGCGGCTTCCTGCGGCGACCACTCGGGCGTGGATGCGGTGAAGACGGAGAACTTCATGCCGATACCTCCTCGCGGGCGTCCGGGTGGGAAGCAGCCCCGCCAGTACGGACCTCCACGTTGTTGTACTTGCCCGCTATGACATCGTCGATCAGCACCGGCTGGCCCAGGGTTGCCGAGACATACAGAGCGCGCACCGTGGCCAAGGCGGTCACGGCGTCCCGGACGGTAACGCCCGCGGGGCGTCCTTCCCGGATCGCCGCGACGATGTCGCGGTACTGCCGGACATGTCCAGCCGGGTACACCGTGGGATCCAGTGCTTCGACGGTGTCGTCAGGGTATTTGGCGAGCTCGACGGCGGCCTGGTTCCCGCCGCCGAGGATGCCCATCGCACTGCTCTCCGAAGGATCGGCGGCGTCTGATGCGTGGAAGTACGCGAGGTCGTCGTTGTCGATCACTGCGGAACCCTTGCTGCCCATCACCTGGAGGCGGACCGTCAAGCCAGGGTACGCCGCCGTCGTCGCGTGCAGCACGGCAAGGGCCCCGGACTCGAAGGTGACGGTAGCTACGGCGGTGTCCTCCACTTCAACACCTTCGTGGGCGAGAAGGGCGGTCTTGGCGCTGATCTCAAGGGGCCGGCCGAGGAACCACAAGAGCAGGTCCACGGTGTGCACGCCCTGGTTCATGATGGCGCCTCCGCCGTCCATGGCCCAGGTTCCGCGCCACGCGCCCGAATCGTAGTAGCCCTGGCTCCGCCACCAGCTGACCGAGGCGACGGCCGAGGTCAGCGTACCGAAGCGTCCGGCTCGGCGGGCCTCGTCCACCACCCGGCTGGCCGGATCGAAGCGGTGCTGGCTGATCACCGTGGCCACCAAGCCCTTGGCCTCGGCGGCCTTGGCCGCGGCCAGGATCTCGTCCGCCTTGACCAAGTCAACGTCAAGGGGCTTTTCGATCACCACGTGCTTGCCGGCGTCGAGCGCTTCCAGCGCTTGCTGGATATGCAGCCCGCTGGGCGTCGAGACGATGACCAGGTCCACGGGTACAGCGGCGAGCGCCTCGGCGAGCGTCAGGAAGACTGCCGGCCTCGGGTCGCCCTGGGCTTCGATCTTGGTGGCGAGCGCCTCGGAAGCCTCGGAAACCACATCCACAAGGGCCGTGATGACGATCTCCGGGAATTCGCGGACCGCGGCCGAGTGGGTGCGGCCGATCACGCCGCACCCTACGATTGCGGCCCGGATCTCCGCGCCGGAAGCGTTTGAGGCCTCGCTCACTTCGTCTCCACTCCTGCTTCATTGAGGACTTTCGCGAATGCCCTCGCTGCGATCCCGAACGCCGTCGGGCCGGAGAAACCGCCCAGTCCGTGGGCGCCGGCCAAGTGCGGCTCGAGGCTCGCGAAACCCGTGTAGCCGTCGGCCTTCAAGGCCTCGACAGTGCGGAGCACATCGCCGTCGCCCTCGCCCGCCGGGACCACGTGGGCGTTCGAGAACAAGGCATCCTTCACCTGCAGGTACTCAAGGTGTGGGCGGAGCTTGGCGTAGCCGTCCTCGAAAGGCTTGACGCCTACCTGGACGAAATTCGCCGCGTCCCAAGCCACCTTGAGCGCGGGAGAGGCCACGGTTTCGATGATGTCCAGGACCCGTTCGGGGATGTCTCCGTAGATGTCCTTCTCGTTCTCGTGCAGAAGAACGACGCCGGACTCTTCCGCCACGTCCGCAAGGGCACGCATGCGTTCGATGACCGCCTCCCGGATGCTCTCCACCGCCACGTCCTCGCCGTAGTAGAAGGAGAAGATCCGGATGTAGCGGGATTCCAGGACCTGTGCCGCGTTGACTGCCCGGCGGAGCCTTTCCACCTCGTGCTCGACGGGGAGGGAAACGTCCACTTTCCCGATCGGCGAGGCGATCGCGGAAACCTTCATGTCCGCGGCATCCAGCAAGGACTTCAATTCACGAAGCTGTGCGTCATCCAGATCCACGATGTTGGTGCCCCAGGCGCTGCGGACCTCAATGTGCTTGGCTCCCAATGCCTGCATCACGGCAATCTGGATCTTGGGGTCGTCGTCGATCTCGTCGCCGAAGCCCGAGAGCTCCCATTCAACAGCTGGCGTGCTCATAGTTACTTGACTCCTCCGGCGGTCAGGCCGCCCACTAGGTAACGCTGGAAAATCAGGTACAGGATGACCACCGGGGCAGCACACACAAGGGAAGCTGCCATCATCTGGCCGTAGAAGGGAATCGCGCCGCCTTCCTGCGAGGCACCGAAGACCTGGAGCGCGACGGCGGCCGTCTGGCTTTCGGGCCGCGTCATGACTGAGGCGAACAGGACGTCGTTCCAGCCGAGCAGGAAGGCGAAAATGCCGGAAACGACGACGCCGGGCCAGCTCAGCGGGAGGATGATCCGCACCAGCACGCCCAGGTTGCTGGCACCGTCGATCCTTGCCGCTTCTTCGAGTTCGCGCGGCAGGCCGCGCAGATAGGTGACCATCACCCAGGTGGAGAACGGCATCGCGAACGTCAAATAGGTGATGAACAAGCCCCACTGCGTGCCGATGACCTGGATGCCCAGATAGGTGGCGGACGAAGAGAACAGGACGAAGACCGGAAGGACCATGAGGGTGCCGGGAACCGACTGGAGTCCCAGCAGCCCGCGAAGGATCGTCAAGCGGCCGCGGAACTGGTAGCGGACCAGGACGTAGGCGGTGGCGATCGACATGAGCGCGGAGACAACGGCGGTGGAACCGGCCACAAGCACGCTGTTGGCCAAGCCGGTGGCCAGTCCAACGCTCGTCCAGATGGTCGAGTAGTTCTCAAAGGAGAAACTGGACGGGAAGAACTCGCCCCTGGCCACGCCGATGTCCGAGTTCACGGACGCGAGGAAGATGTACGCCACCGGAATCAGCACCAGGGCACACAACAGAGTCAGGATGATGGCGAGCATCGGCCCTGGCATGAGCCGGGTGACTTCATGCTGGCGCTTGGAGCCCGGACGGAAGTCCTCCTTCGATTTGCGTCCGACGGCGGTAGTTGCGGTGCTCACTTTTTGCCTCCGGGTGTTTCGGCGTCGTCGAGTTTGACGGCACGCAGATAGACGAACAAGGGAATCGCGATCAGGATCAGCGAGATGAACGCCATGGCCGCGCTGAGCCCGAACCGGAAGCTCTGGAAGCTGGTGACGTAGGTGAGGATCGGGAGCAGTTCCACATCGGACGGAGCAGGTACCCCGAACAGGACGAACGGCAAGGTGAAGTTGTTGATGTGGTGCAGCATGCCGATCAGGAATGCCAAGGAGAGCGGACCCTTCAGGTAAGGGAACACCACGTAGCGGAGCTTGTTCCACCACAGGGCGCCGTCAAGGGCCGAGGCCTCGTGGACCTCATGGTCCACGGACTGGAGCCCTGACAAAGCCAGCAGGTAGACAAACGGCCAAGACGCCCAGATCTGGACGAGGATGAGCGTCCAATACGACTGGGGACCGTTGAGCCACAGTCCGGGGTCGATGCCCACCGAATGCAGCATGGAGTCGATGACGCTGCCCGGCTGGAACATGGTCCGCCACACCGTCGCCACCACGAAGGAAGGGAGGACGTAGGGGATCAGGAAGATGGAACGGATCACTGCCCGGCCCTTGAACGCGTTCTGGGTGGCGACTGCCCCGGCGATGCCGAGCGGGATAGTGACCACCATGGCGAGCAAGGAGTAGCTGACGCTGAGCCAGATGGCGTGCAGCAAAGGCGATGCGGTCAGCGCTTCGACGAAGTTCTGGACTCCGATGAACGGAGCGCTGACCCACTTGCGCAGCGAATACTGGTCCAGATCCAGCCCCGACATGAAGATTCCGAGCAGGAGCGGCACCACGATGATGATTGTCATCAGCAGGCCGCCTGGAATCAGCATCCACAAGGGGCGGTTGCGTTCGCTCAGCCCCTTGCGACGCCGGGAAGTGTCATTCGGTGACTGCGGGTCCGGCTTGGCAGCGCGGGACGACTTGCGGCGCGTGGACTTGCCCGCAGTCAATGAATCGGTGGACATGTCAGTTCCTACTTACTTCGATGCCCGGTCGAGTGAGGCCTGGCCCTTGGTTTGTGCGTCCTTGAGGCGCGTCTGGAGGCTCGAGTCGTCCACGGAACCCTTGGAGAGATCAGGGATCGACTGGACCACGACGTTGAGGAGAGCGAGCTGGATGTCGCCCCAGGCTCCGGTGAACGGCGTGGCCTTGGACTTCGCCGCGGTATCGGCAACCGGTTGGAGCGCGGGGTTGCTCAGGGCCTTCAGGGCTTCGGCGTTGGCCGGCAGGTCTCCGAAGATCTTCTGGTAGTTCAACTGCTCGTCCTTGGACGTGATCAGGTTGATGTAAGCGAAGGCAAGGTCCTTCTGCTTCGAGTAGTCGGCAACAACCACGTTGTCACCGGACAGGATGCTGGCCGCATTCGCACCGTCGCCCTGCGGAGAGGACTGGCCCGGGGCCGTCGTCGGCATGGCCGTGTAGGCGTACTTGCCCGCGACAGCCGACTTGTCGAGCGTCGGGAGGGAACTCGACGTCGTCATCATGAGGTATCCGGCCTTGCCTGAGGCAAAGGCGGCAACGGCGTTGCTGTTGCTCCACCCGATGGAAGCCGGATCGACGATCTTGTCCTTAGTAAGCCAACCGAAGTAGGTTTCATAGGCCTTCTTGACGGCCGGGTCGTCAAGCTTGAGCGTCTTGCCGTCCACGAGCGGGTTTCCTGCCTGGACGGACATGGCCCAGATGAACTTCCAGGGGTCGAAGTTGTCCTTGTACCCGGTGGCCAGGCCGAAGGTGCCGGTGGACGCGTCGGTCATCTTCTTGGCCTGGGTTGCGAGCTCGTCCCAGCTAGTGGCGGGCTTGTCGATTCCGGCTGCTTTCAGGATGTCCTTGTTGTAGGCCATCACGAACGGCCGGCTGACAAAGGGAATGCCCGCTTGGTGCTGGGCGTCCGGGCCGGAAATTCCGAGGGCGGCCTGGTTGAACTTGTCCTTCCCGCCTACCTTCTTCCAGTCGTCGTCGGACAACGTCACGAAGGCCTTGGTTGCGTACGCGGTGGGCGTGAAGGTGGTGCCAAGGCTGTAGACGTCGGGTCCCTGTCCGGAGACGACGGAGGTCTGGATGCGGGTCAGTTCGTCGTTGGCCGACGCGAACGTTTCGAATTCGACATCGGCACCGGTCTGGGCCTTGAACTTGGCCGCAATGTCGGTGAACCACTGCTTTTGCTGGGCAGAGTACTGGTTGTTGACGCCTGTCAGGACGCTCAGCTTCTTGCCCTTCCCGTCGACGGGCCCGACGCTCCCCCCGGAGCTGGTGCTTCCGCCTCCACAGGCGGTCAGAGCTAGGGCGGCTGTTACGACAACAGCGGCAAATTTGGCGGACGATGCAAACTTCATTGTTTTCCTCCCTGGAGACCCGATGGCCTCATTGGCGTGGTGCGCGTCACATCGGGTGATTTCTCCGAGTCTAGGGAAGCGCAACAGCGATGACAAGCGATTGCCAAAAATTGTCATCGGTGCTGCAATTGTGGGACAAGTCACTCGTTGAAGAGCGGCTGCGGCAGATGAGGAACACCTAGGCGATGGCAGAACTCCAGCTCCAGTCACCAGGCAGGCAGCCCACTATCCGCGATGTGGCGGAGCTTGCGGGAGTGGCAACATCAACAGTCTCGAGGGCCCTGAGCAATCCCGGCCGAGTGAACCGGGTAACGCGCGAGCGGATCGAAGAAGCGGCCGCGCAACTGAATTACATTCCAAGCTCCCAGGCCCGCGGGCTCAGCTCCGGACGCACCCAGACAGTTGCCGTCCTGGTTCCGGACATCACCAATCCGTTCTACTTCGACATCATCCGTGGGACGCAGCACCAGTTGAAGGCCGCCGGCTACACGCAATTGCTCGTAGACACCGAGGAATCAGCGGAGATGGAAGCAGATGCCCTGCAGAAAATGCGCCGCTCGGCAGACGGATTCATTCTTGCCGCGTCCCGCCTGACGGATGCGCAGCTGGCCGAGGCGGCGGCACAGCAGCCTTTGGTCACCATCAACCGGGCTCCGGCTATCGCACCCACCGTGGTGATCGATACGCCGTCAGCCATCATCCAGGCGCTGGAACATCTGGTCTCGCTGGGGCACACACGTATTTGCTTCGTTGGAGGCCCGGCCACGTCCTGGTCCAATGCCAAGCGGTGGCAGGCATTCCAGGACGAAACCACCGAGCGGAAGCTGACCACGTTCAGCGTGGGGCCGTTCGCGCCCAAGACCACCTCCGGAGCGGCCGCAGCGGACGCCGCAGTGCACACTGGGGCCACTGCGTGCATTGTCTTCAACGACCTGCTGGCCATCGGAATGCTGCAGCGCCTGCGCGAACGCGGTATTCGGGTGCCCGATGACATGAGCATTGTGGGCTGCGACGACATCTTCGGAGCCGATTTCTGCAACCCTCCCCTGACCACCATGGCGTCGCCCATTGAACAGGCCGGGCGAGTGGCCGTCTCCATGCTGTTGTCCAGGCTCAATCCCCAATACGGCGGCACCAGCCGGCGCCTGGCGGTCATGCCCACGCACCTCACGGTCCGGGCGTCGACGGGCACCGCGCCGTCGTAATCCCCACCGACGCTCGCTCACTTATAGTGCGTTTTGGCGCGACCCTCGCTCACATCATGAGCGAGCGTTCCTCGATTAGCGCCCATATCTGAGCGAGCGATCGTCGAAGTAGCTCGGGGGTGGTGACAAACAGCCCGGACACACGACGGCGCAGCCCCTCCCAGGACGCTCGCTCACTTATAGTGCGTTTTGGCGCGACCCTCGCTCACATCATCTGAGCGAGCGTTCGTCGATTGGCGCCCATATCTGAGCGAGCGTTCCTCGATTGGCGTGACACTTGAGGTGACACAGTTGAGTGTTTCAAGTACTGGTTACTAGTGTTGGGGACATGCGCACACTCCAGGCCACGATCATTGCGGAAATGGGCGTCCAGCCCCGGATCGACCCTGCCGAGGAGGTCCGCAAACGCGTCACGTTCCTGAAGGAATACCTCAAGGCCACACACACCAAGGGCTTTGTCCTGGGCATTTCCGGCGGACTCGACTCTTCCCTTGCCGGCAGGCTTGCCCAGCTGGCCGTCCAAGAGCTTGAGGCCGAGGGCGTCGAGGCGAACTTCGTGGCCGTCCGACTCCCTTACGGCACCCAGCACGATGAGGACGACGCCCAGGCCGCGCTCGACTTCATCCAGGCCAAGACCGAATGGACATTCAACATCTCGCGCGCAGTGGACGGTTTCGAGGATGAGTTCGAAAAGACCACGGGCGCGCGCATCTCGGATTTCCACAAGGGAAACACGAAGGCCCGGGCCCGCATGACCGCCCAGTACGCCCTCGCCGGCGAGCACAACTACCTGGTGATCGGCACGGACCATGGAGCCGAATCCGTCACGGGGTTCTTCACCAAGTTCGGCGACGGCGGCGCGGACATCCTGCCGCTCTTCGGCCTCAACAAACGGCAGAACCGTGCACTCCTCGCCGCGCTGGGCGCCCCGTCCCGCATTTGGGACAAGGTCCCCACGGCCGACCTCCTGGACGGCACACCCGGCCGCACCGACGAGGACGAGCTCGGCATCAAGTACGACCAGATCGACGACTACCTCGAAGGCCGGGACGTCTCCGACGAGGTCGCGGAGACCATCGAACAGAAGTACCTGCGCACGCGGCACAAGCGCACCGTTCCGGTCACGATTTTCGACACGTGGTGGAAATAGCAATCGCCTGAACCGGCGCGCCGCCGTCACGCCGAGCGACTTTTTGCAGCGCACGACGGCGATCTGCCGCGCCGTAGCGGGGGGCGCCGCCGTCGTCATTCCACAAAAGCCTGCCCTGCGTGACGGGACGCAGCACCGCACGGCTGCCTCTTCCAAACCCTTGGATGTCCTAGTATATTGCAGGTGAGGCGGATCACACGGGCAGCCCCTTCCCGGTCCGCGTTTACCCATTCCACGCAGGGCGAAAGGCAGACAATGACAGTCACCGACGACTTCCGTGCAGCCCGCGACCGGCTCCTTGAGCTGCGCACCGACTACTCCCGCGCACACAGCGAATTCCAGTGGCCCCGCTTCAGTGAGTTCAACTTCGCGCTCGACTGGTTCGACCAGATCGCAGCCAATCCCGGCACGGCCAACAACCCTGCGCTCGTCATCGTCGAGCAGGACGGTAGCTCCACCCGCCGCAGCTTCGCCGAGCTCTCCGCACGGTCCTCGCAGCTCGCCAACTGGCTCCGAACCAAGGGCGTCCGTCGGGGAGACCGCATGATCATCATGCTCGGCAACCAGGTGGAACTGTGGGAACTCGTGCTCGCCGGGATCAAACTCGGTGTGGTCCTGATCCCCACCACCACGCTCATGGGCCCACGCGACATCGCGGATCGCGTGGAACGCGGCGGCGCCCGCTGGGCCGCAGTCGGAAGCGCCAATATCGCCAAGTTTGCCGAGGTCCCGGGCGATTACACCCTGATTGAAGTGGGCGACGGCCAGACCCCCGGTGCCCTTCAGTATGTCGAATCGGGTTCCGCAGAGACGACGTTCGTCCCGGACGCCCCCACCGTCGCCGACGAAACCATGCTCCTCTACTTCACCTCGGGCACTACGTCGCGGGCGAAGCTGGTGGAGCACACCCACACCTCGTATCCGGTCGGGCACCTCTCGACGATGTATTGGATCGGCCTGGAGCCTGGAGACGTCCACCTCAACGTGGCGTCCCCCGGTTGGGCCAAGCACGCGTGGTCCAACGTTTTCACGCCCTGGATCGCCGAGGCCTGCGTCTTCGTCTACAACTACGACCGCTTCGATGCCAAGGCCCTCATGGAACAGATGGGCCGCGAAGGAGTCACGAGTTTCTGCGCCCCGCCCACAGTATGGCGCATGCTCATCCAGGCCGACCTGACCCTGCTCAAAACCCCGCCCACCAAGGTGGTTTCAGCGGGCGAACCGCTCAACGCCGAGGTGATCGGGCAGGTGGAGAGGGCCTGGGGCCAAACCATCCGCGACGGCTTCGGCCAGACAGAGTCAACAGTCCAGGTCGCGAACACTCCGGGGCAGCCGGTCAAGACAGGCTCCATGGGACGGCCGCTGCCGGGCTACGACGTCGTGCTCGTTGACCCTGCCACTGGCGAAGAGGCCGACGACGGCGAGCTGTGCTTGCGCCTGGACCCCCGCCCCGTGGGGCTCATGAAGTCCTACTTCGGCGACCCGGAAAAGACGGCCGAGGCTTTCCGCGACGGTTATTACCACACGGGCGACATGGCCAGCCGGGACGGGAACGGCGTCATTACCTACGTGGGCCGCGGGGACGATGTCTTCAAGTCATCGGACTACCGCTTGTCCCCTTTCGAACTCGAAAGCGTCCTGATCGAACACCCCGCGGTGGCGGAGGCCGCCGTCGTGCCCTCTCCGGATCCGGTGAAGCTTTCGGTGCCCAAAGCGTTCGTGGTGCTCGCCGCCGGCTACGAGCCCGGCCCGGCTGTGGCGGAGGACATCCTCAGATACTGCCGGCAGCATTTGGCGCCATTCAAGCGCATCCGGCGGCTCGAATTCGGCGAACTGCCCAAGACGATTTCCGGCAAGATCAGGCGCGTCGAACTTCGGGGCACGGAGGTGGCCCGCCATGGCGATGGTCCGCTGCCGGCCGGCCTGGGTGTGGAGTACACCGAGGACGAGTTCCCGAGTCTGAAAGAATAGGCAGCCAAGCAATGTCAGGAGGTACCGTGGGCAGCCCACTCCCCCGCGACCCCATCGCCGACGCCCAGCGAAACTGGGAACGCCACGGCTGGGGCGACGTCGCCGCGCCCATGGCGGCCATCACCGCGATCATGCGCACGCAGCAGATCCTGTTGGCGCGGATCGAGGGGGTCTTGAAACCGTATGGCCTGACCTTCGCGCGCTACGAACTCCTGGCGCTACTGAGTTTCGCCCGCAGCGGCGCGTTGCCCATGAACAAGGCCAGCGCATTGCTCCAGGTGCATCCGACCTCGGTGACCAACGCCGTCGACCGTCTGGAAAAGGCAGCCCTCGTGGTCCGCTCCCCGCACCCCACTGACGGGCGCACCACGCTGATCGAACTCACCGCGGAGGGCCGCACCCTCGCGAAGCGCGCGACGACGGCGCTCAACAACGAGGTGTTCGGCCAGTCCGGTTTCGGGGACGAAGACGTCGAGCACCTGATCCGCGTACTGGGAGACTTCCGCAAGGCGGCGGGCGACTTCACGGACTGAACCCCACCGGCGTAGGCCCACCACCTCTTGACCACATTGCGAGATACACATATCAAATAATGAGACTCGCACGTAGCATTGTGGCCATGAGCTCAGCCGTGGAACCCTTTGTCGACGTCGAATGGTTATCTCAAAACGGTCGCCGCGTGGTACTGGCCGATGTGCGCTGGTACCTCGACGGGCGCTCGGGCCGGGCGGCGTACGACGGCGGGCACATCCCCAGTGCCGTTTTTGTCGACCTGGATCGATGGCTCTCGGCTGAGGGATCGCCTCTCAAGGGAAGAAACCCGCTCCCCCCGCCGGAAGATTTTGCCCTTGGGATGCGGGAAGTGGGAATCAGCGACGACGACATCGTGGTGGCTTACGACGACGCCGGCGGAGTCATCGCCGCACGCTTGGTTTGGATGCTGCGCGCCACAGGCCACAGCTCCGCCATTCTGGATGGCGGGTTGGCGAGCTATGAAGGGCCCTTGGAAACCGAACATCCTTCGAGGCCCGGAGGTGATTTCACCGCACAACCGTGGCCCAGGAACCGCCTGGCGGAGATCCACGAGCTCTCGATCGAATCAAACCTCGCCGTGGACGCACGCAACCGCGACCGATTCGAGGGCAGGCAGGACCCCATCGATCCAAGGCCCGGGCATGTGCCCGGCGCGCGGAACGTCCCGTGCAGGGAGAACCTGGACCCCGCCGGGAAACTGCGCAGCAAGGCCGAGTTGCTGCGCATCTTCGCCACGGCGGGCATCACATCGGCCGAGAACGTGATCAGCTATTGCGGGTCCGGGGTGACGGCCTGCCACAATCTTTTAGCCCTGGAGCACGCCGGCCTCGGACAAGGGCGGCTCTTCACGGGCGGGTGGTCCCAATACGGCCACGCGCTCGAATACCCGGTCGAGCTCGGGCCTAGCGGTGCTTGAACTCCGGCTGGCGCTTCTCGGTGAACGCCGCCATGCCTTCTTTTTGGTCCTCGGTGGCAAACAATGAGTGGAAGATCCTGCGCTCGAACAGGACACCCTGGGAGAGGCCGGTTTCGAAGGCTGCGTTGACGGCTTCCTTGGCCACCATGGCAACCGGTTTGGACTTGGACGCGATCACTTTGGCGGCCTCCAGGGCCTCCTCCACCACGGATGCGGCGGGCACGACGCGGGAAACGAGTCCCGCCCGCTCGGCTTCATTGGCGTCCATGAACCGCCCGGTGAGGATCATGTCCATCGCTTTGGCCTTGCCCACGGCATGGGTCAACCGTTGCGAGCCGCCCATGCCCGGAATGACGCCGAGGTTGATTTCCGGCTGGCCGAACTTGGCGTTGTCCCCGGCAATGATGAAATCGCACATCATGGCAAGTTCGCAGCCCCCGCCGAGGGCGAAACCGGACACCGCGGCAATCACGGGAATGCGCAGGCGCGTGAGGTTTTCCCAGGCGCGGAACCAGTCGGCGGCGTACATTTCCATGTACCCCTTGGAGGCCATCTCCTTGATGTCGGCGCCGGCCGCGAAGGCCTTCTCGGAACCGGTGATCACCACGGCGCCCACCCCGGGATCCGCATCCATGTCCGACACGGCGGCCACGATCTCATTCATGGTGGCCTGGTTCAACGCGTTGAGCGCCTTCGGCCGGTTCAGGGTCACCAGGCCTACCCGTCCACGGAGTTCCACCAGGATGTTTTCGTACTGCTGCGCCAAGCCGTGCCCCTTTTGTCGGTTGCTCAGTTGTGTCGGTTGCCCACGTTGTGGGCCCCCGGAAATGACCTACCCGCCAAGGCTACTTGGCGGACTTGTCCCGGATGTCCGTGATGATGCCGGAGAAGTCGCGCCCGGCTCCGCCTTCGGCGGCGAAAGCGTCGTAAATCCTCGAGGCGAGGTGTCCCATTTGCCCGTCCACTCCGGTGCTCTCAAGCGCGTTGACCGCGAGCCGCAGGTCCTTGGCCATGAGCGCTCCGGCGAATCCGGGCTGGTAGTCGCGGTTGGCCGGGCTCGTGGGAACCGGTCCGGGAACCGGGCAGTTAGTGGTCAGTGCCCAGCACTGCCCCGAGGCGTTGGAGGCGACGTCGAACAACGCCTGGTGAGTGAGGCCCAGCTTCTCGCCCAGCACGAACGCCTCGCTGACGGCAATCATGGAAACGCCCAGGATCATGTTGTTGCAGACTTTGGCGGCCTGCCCGGCTCCGTGGTCGCCGCAGTGCACGATCCTCCGGCCCATGAGCTCCAGGATCGGCTTCACCGTTTCGAAGTCCTCGGGCAGTGCCCCCACCATGAAGGTCAGGGTCCCGGCTTCGGCACCCACCACGCCTCCGGAAACCGGCGCGTCCACGGAGCGGTGGCCAGCCTCCAGCGCAATGGCTGCTGCCTCGCGTGCCTCGTCTACGTTGATCGTGGAGCAGTCGAGGAACAGCGTGTCCGGCGCAGCTACCGAGAGCAGGCCCGGTGCTCCGTCCACTCCCCGGTAGGCGTCCAGGACGTGCTTGCCGCTGGGCAACATGGTCAGGACAACGGAGGCCCCCGCGACCGCTTCCGGGGCGGAATCCACCGTGGCAATACCGTGTTCACGCGCCGCCTCGAGTGCTGCCGGCACGGGATCGTACGCGACGACGTGATGCCCTGCTTTGACAAGGTTCACGGCCATCGGGCCGCCCATGTGGCCAAGGCCGAGGAAAGCGATGGTGCCGGAAACTGCGTCAGACATGGTCGGACTCCTTTGAATGAAGTTTGAGTTCACGATCGCCGAGCGGCGCGAAGAAGCCCTCGACGGCGGCCGGCGACACCTCCGCCAGGGAAGCCGGCTTCCACTGCGGGTTGCGGTCCTTGTCCACCACCTGGGCACGGATCCCCTCGCGAAAATCAGGCCCGGCCAGGCACCGCACGCCAACGCGGTATTCCTGCTCCAAGGCCTCGTCGAGGGAGAGCCCCTTGACCCGCCGCAGCGATTCCAGGGTGACCTTCACGGCTGTAGGCGACTTTGCCCCGATCGTCTCGGCGGCTGAAGCGGCTTCCCCGCTGGCGTTGCGCAGCCTCGCGACGATTTCCTCGGCGTCATCCGAAGCGTAGGCGTCGTCGATCCACTTGCGCTGGCCGGACAACGCCGAGGCCGGCGGTTCCTGCGCGAAGCGCCCGACGGCGGCCTCCGCCGTCGAGCTTTCCAGCGCTTCCGCGAGCGCGGGCAGGCTTTCGGACGGGACGAAGTGGTCCGCGAGCCCCAGGAACAAGGCGTCAGCTCCGCTTAAATGGGCACCCGTGAGGGCGGCGTGGGTACCGGACTCCCCCGGCGAGCGGGAGAGCAGAAGGGTCCCGCCGACGTCGGGCACAAAACCAATGGTGGTTTCCGGCATGCCCGTGCGGGTCCTCTCTGTGACCACACGGGCTGAGCCATGGGCCGATATCCCGACCCCGCCGCCGAGGACCAGTCCATCCATGAAGGCCACGTAGGGCTTCGGGTACCGGGCAATGAGTGAGTTCAAGCGGTATTCCGCAGCCCAGAAATCCGCGGTCCGGTCTCCGCGGCGCAGGATGTCGTCGTAGATCGCCACGATGTCCCCACCCGCGCATAGTCCGCGGTCCCCGGCGCCGTGCACCAGAACGGTCTTGACGGCGTCGTCCTCCGCCCACGCGGTGAGCTGCTCCAGCATGGCGTGCACCATGCCGGCGGTGAGGGCGTTGACGGCCTGTGGCCGGTTCAGGGTGATGACGCCGAGGTGGCCGCGCTTCTCGAACAGGACCTCGGCCATCAGCTGCCGGCCGGCATCACGAAGCTGGCGCCCTGGCGGATGCCGGAGGGCCAACGGGTGGTGACCGTCTTGGTCTTGGTGTAGAAGCGGAACGCGTCCGCGCCGTGCTGGTTGAGGTCGCCGAAGCCCGAGGCCTTCCATCCGCCGAACGTGTAGTACGCAATCGGGACGGGAATGGGAACGTTGATGCCCACCATGCCCACTTCGACGCGGCTCGCGAAGTCGCGGGCAGCGTCGCCGTCGCGGGTGAAGATCGCGACGCCGTTGCCGAACTCATGCTCGGAGCAGAGCCGCAGCGCTTCTTCGTAGTCAGCTGCGCGGAGGACGCTCAGGACCGGGCCGAAGATCTCCTCCTTGTAGATGGACATGTCCTTCGTGACGTTGTCGAAGAGGGTGGGGCCCACCCAGAAACCTCCGGCGTAGCCGTCCACCTTCAGGTCGCGCCCATCGGTGACGAGCGTGGCACCCTGGTCGACGCCGGCCTGGATGTACCCCTCGATACGGTGTTTCGCCGAGGCGGCCACGACAGGTCCGAAGTCCGAATCCGCAGCCAGGCTGGGGCCCACCTTCAGGCCCTTGATGCGGTCCTGCAGCTTCGAGACGAGCTGGTCCGCCGTCTCCTGGCCAACCGGCACGGCCACCGAAATCGCCATACAACGCTCGCCGGCGGAACCGAAGCCGGCACCGATGAGGGCATCCGCTGCCATGTCAAGATCGGCGTCGGGCATGATCACCATGTGGTTCTTGGCGCCGCCGAAACACTGGGCGCGCTTACCGTGGGCCGCTGCCGTGGCGTAAATGTACTGGGCAATCGGCGTGGATCCAACGAAGCCGATAGCCTTCACCCGCGGATCCTCGAGGAGGGTATCCACGGCTTCCTTGTCGCCGTTGATGACGTTGAAGACGCCGTCCGGCAACCCCGCCTCGGTGAAAAGTTCCGCCAGGCGCAGCGGCACCGAAGGGTCGCGCTCCGAAGGCTTGAGGATGAAGGCGTTGCCGGCCGCCAGCGCGGGGCCGGACTTCCAGAGCGGAATCATGGCCGGGAAGTTGAAAGGCGTGATGCCCGCGACGACGCCGAGCGGCTGGCGCAGCGAGTGGACGTCGATGCCGGTGCCGGCGTTGTCCGAAAATTCGCCCTTGAGCAGGTGCGGTGCCCCGGCGGCGAACTCCACCACCTCGATGCCGCGCTGGATATCACCCTTGGCGTCGGGGAAGGTCTTGCCGTGCTCGGACGAAAGGAGCGTGGCGAGTTCGTCCATGTGCTCGTTGACCAAGTCCACGAACTTCAGCAGGATCCGGCCGCGGCGCTGCGGGTTCATGGCGCCCCATTCGAGCTGGCCTTTCTCCGCGCTCGCAATGGCGTTCCTGACCTCATCAGCACTTGCCAGGGGAAGCCGAGCCTGGACCTCGCCGGTACAAGGATTGTAGACATCGCCAAAGCGCGTGGAGGTGCCATCGACCCTCTGGCCGTCAATGTAGTGGGAAAGTTCGCGCACCATGGAATGCTCCTTTGCATAGGGGGAATGCCCGCCATCGGCCTCGAAAGCGCAAGTCCAACTGCGCTCCCGGACGTCTTTGATCCCGAATATACTCGGACTTCCTACTAATTTCTAGAGGACGTCAGCTCGTGCCCAGGTGGCCTGGCTCAACGAGGAAGCGAGCCGTAGGCATCCAGGGCCTCCCGCCGCGAGGCCTTAAGGTCCACCACCGGCTCCGGATAGTCCGCCGTGGACAGCTCAGGGATCCACTGGCCAACGTATCTGCCATCGGGATCGAATTTCGCTGCCTGGGTCTCCGGATTGAAGATCCTGAAGAAAGGCGAGGCGTCCGCGCCGGAACCGGCTACCCACTGCCAGTTCGCAGGATTGGACGCAGGATCGGCATCCACCAAGGTGTCCCAGAACCATTGCTCGCCCACTTGCCAATGGATGCCCAGGTTCTTCACCAGGAGGCTGGCGGAAACCATGCGGACCCGGTTATGCATCCATCCCGTGTGCCACAATTGCCGCTGGCCGGCGTCCACCATGGGGAACCCGGTGCGGCCCTCCTGCCATGCGCGAAGGAGGTCGGCGGCCTCCGTGACTTCCCCAAGCGGGCCTGCACCCTGACCAACCGGCCAAGCCCACGGGTAGTGGTCGAAACCGGGCCGCAAATTGGCCGTTGCCAGGTCCGGATGATGGAAGTATTGGTGCCAGCAGAATTCACGCCAACCGAGTTCCGAGGCGAAAACGGCCGCACCGTCGCCCGGTTCCCGGCGCCGGCCCTGCTGGGCATGCCACACCTCGAACGGGCTGAGCTGTCCCCACCGCAAGAAGGGCGACAACCGGCTGCTGCCCGGCAGGTCCGGCCGATCCCGGTTCACCGAATAGTCCGCCAGCCCGTGCTCCAGGAAGTCATCAAGTAGCTCATGCGCCTGGGCCGAACCCGGCTGCCAGCTTTCGGCCAGTCCGGCAGACCAGTCGGGGTTCCGCGGCAACAATCCCCAAGAGTCCAATTCCTCGGATTCGGGGAGCTGGCCGGAGAATCCGCGGCCGGGTTCCGGAGCCTCCAGCGGTTCACGGAAATCCAAGCCGGACACAGCCCGCCAAAAGGGCGTGAAGACCTTGAACGGCCCCCCTTGCTTCGTGGTGACGGCCCACGGTTCATGCAGCAACGATGCCTGGAAACTCTCCGAGTGCATTCCGGACTCGCGCGCCCAGGCCTTGATGCCGGCGTCGAGCGTTCGCTCTGCCTCGCCGTAACGGCGGTTCCAGTACAGCGATCCGGAACCCATCGCCGTCGCGGTCTCCCGGACGATCTCCGCCGCCCGTCCGCGGCGCAGCAAGAGCGGCACGCCCAGGGCGGCGAGGTCTTCGCGAAGGGCAAGCAGGGAATGATGCAGCCACCATCGGGAGGCTCCGCCAAGCGGCCTGATGCCCGGCGATTCCTCGTCGAGTACATAGAGCGCGACGGCGGCGCCGTCCTCGGCTGCCGCCCGCAGCGCCGGGTTGTCCGTGGCCCGGAGGTCGTCCCGGAACCACACGATCGACGGCTTCACTATTTCCCCTCGGATTTCGCGCAAAGGCCATGCCCCCTAGGACGAATCCTAAGGGGCATGATCTGTGTTGAGATTTACTTAGGCATCAGGACGGAGTCAACCAGGTACACCGTGGCGTTGGCAGTGTGGACGCCGCCGCAGATCACGGCGGAACCTCCGTCAACCTTGAGTGCGTCCTTGGTTCCCGTAACGGTCACGGAGTCGCCCTCAACCGTCTTGTGGGTTCCCACGATCTGGTCCGGGGTCAGCTGGCCGGGGATGACGTGGTAGGTGAGGATCTTGCTCAGTGTAGCGTCGTCGGTCTTGAGGCCGTCGATGGTGGCGGCGGGGATCTTGGCGAAAGCGCTGTCCACGGGAGCGAAGACAGTGAACTGGCTGCCATTAAGCGTGTCCACCAGGTTGACCTTGGGGTTCAGCTTGCCGGACACAGCGGCCGTGAGGGTCTTGAGCAACGGGTTGTTGGAAGCGGCCACGGCTACGGGGTCGAGCGCCATGCCGGCAACGGAACCTGCACCGCTGGGAACCTGGGAGGCGTAAGCTGCACAGCCCGGGCCAACCAGGTCTTTGCTCGGGTCCATCGCGGCACTTGCCGACGCTGAGGGGGTCGCTGCCATGGTGGACGACGGGCTCGGAGCCGCCGATGAGGGTGAAGCCGTGGTAGCGGAGCCGCCACATGCAGTGAGGCCCAGCAGGGCGGAAGCGGCGAGGCCGGCGATCGCAAAAGACGTGCGCTTTGTAGCAAGCATGACATTTCTCCTTCAAACGGACTGACATTCGGTGCCGGTTGATTCCGGCGTGAAAGCACTTCACCCTTGCGGGCTAAGTCCTTATGCCAGCTATTCGGAGGTGCGGGCCACAGGGATGGGTGAGTTTCAAAACTTAATTTGAAAGGGGTTAAGCGGAGCTCATGCGGTGGGCTTCTTCCATGAGCAACTTGCCGAGGAATTCCTGGCGTTCAGGACGGAACCGCGGTTCGATCCCTGTGAGGGACAAAGCGCCGATTGGCCGGCCCAGCTGGTCGAAGACGGCGGCGGCCATCCCCCAACTGCCCTCCAGCACCAAACCGGGATTCACCGAGTACCCGGCCATCCGGGTCTGCTCAAGGTTCCGGCGCACCACGCTCTCGGTGTGGCCAGCGGCGAAGTCCCCGGCGTGCCGTTCCCAGCCGGACAAGATCGTTTCCTGCTCCTCGTCCGCCAGGAAGGCCATGATCGCTGTGCCCGCCGACGCGACGCCGAGCGGGAACCTGACGCCTTCGTGCAAAACGAACGACCGCACCGGGAAGCTGCCTTCCTCGCGAAGCACGCACACGGTTTCGTGGCCACGACGGATCGAATAGAAGGCGCTTTCGCCGCTCTCCTCGGCGAGGCGGCGGAGGCTGGGCCGCGCCAGGTCCTCAACCGGGAACCGGGCCGCCGCCACCGAGCCCAGGAGGAAGATCTCCGGCCCCAAGATCCAGTTACCGGTCCGCTGATCGTGGTCCAGCAGGCCTTCAGCGGCGAGGGACGCGAGCAAGCGGTGCACCGTGGGGCGGGTCAAGCCCGACTCGCGGACCAGGCCAGCGATGGACATGCCCTCCGGCTTGCGTCCCACGAGCCGGAGGAGCGCAGCGACCCGGCCTACCACTTGGGCGCCCTGGACCGGCTTGGTTTGCGGATGCTGAGTTGGCAACGCTACCCCTCTCCAAAGATTTCCTCCACAATGTGGACACTTCAAAGAGTAGCGTCCACACTGTGCAAGTTCAGCCTTGCTGGCCAAGGAACGCCGTTGACCCTCCGCGCAGAGCCGCCCTATGCTCCTTTTCAGACCGCCAACTCAGCCCAGTGTCCACAAAGTGGATAGCTGCTGAGCGACCCAACTCAAAGACGAGGACAACGCCATGGCCAAAATCCACCCCAGCGCCGCCGTTGCACTACAGGACGTCCTCCGCGACGGCCAGACGATCGCCGTCGGGGGCTTCGGCCTCAGCGGCATCCCCGCCGACCTGATCGACGCCGTCCGCGACTCGGGCGTCAAGGAGCTGACGGTGGTTTCCAACAACATGGGCATTGACGGCAAGGGCCTCGGCGTCCTCATCGAAGCCGGCCAGGTCCGCAAGGTCATCGCCTCGTACGTGGGAGAGAACAAGCTCTTCGCCGAGCAGTACCTTTCCGGCCAGCTTGAGGTCGAGTTCGCTCCGCAGGGCACGCTCGCCGAACGCCTCCGCGCCGGCGGGGCAGGCATCCCGGCTTTCTACACGCGGACCGGCGTCGGAACCCTGGTTGCCGAGGGCAAACCGCTCGAAGAGTTCGACGGCGTCACGTACGTCCGCGAGCGCGGGATCGTCGCCGACGTCGCGCTGGTCCACGCCCATACCGCGGACACGGACGGCAACCTGATCTACCGCTACACGGCCCGGAACTTCAACCCGGTGGTGGCGACGGCGGGAATCGTGACCATCGCGGAGGCCGAAGTGATCGTGCAGCCCGGCGAATTGGACCCGAACCACGTCGTGACACCCGGCGTCTACGTCCAGCGGCTGGTCCAGGCGAGCGGCCGGGCCAAGGACATTGAACAGCGTACCGTCCGGCCCCGCACTGAAGCCCTGGCCGTCTGAACACCACCAAGCGAAGGAGTACCACCATGGCATGGACCCGCGACGAGATGGCCGCCATTGCGGCCCAGGAACTCAACGACGGCGATTACGTCAACCTCGGCATCGGCATTCCCACCCTCGTAGCCAACAACCTGCCCGACGGCGTACGGGTCGTGCTGCAGAGCGAGAACGGCCTCCTCGGGATGGGGCCTTTCCCCTACGAAGGCGAGGAAGACGCTGACCTCATCAACGCCGGTAAGCAGACCGTCACAGTCCTGCCCGGCGGCAGCATCTTCGACTCCGCGACGTCGTTCGGCATGATCCGCGGCGGACACGTCAAGGTTGCCATCCTCGGCGCCATGCAGGTTTCGGGCAACGGCGACCTCGCCAACTGGACCATTCCGGGAAAGATGGTCAAGGGCATGGGCGGCGCCATGGACCTGGTGGCCGGGACACCGCGCGTCGTGGTCCTCACCGAGCACAACGCCAAGGACGGGAGCGCCAAGATCGTCCGGGAATGCACCCTGCCGTTGACGGGCCTCCAGGTGGTGGACCGCATTGTCAGTGACCTCGCGGTGTTCGATTTGTTCAAGAACGACGACGACGGGCGGCAGCTGACGCTGACCCGCCTCGCGCCCGGGGTCACCGTCGAAGAGATCCGAAGCAAGACGGGGGCCGCGTTCACGGTCTCCTTGGAAGAAGCCGCCCTCGAAGGAGCCACAGCATGAGCCTGCAACACCAGTTCGGCAAAGACGTCCTCCTCACCGGCTGGGGACACAGCAAGTTCGGCAAACTCACGGACGAGACGCTGGAGTCCCTGATCGTTCAGGTGTCCGCGGAGGCCATCCGGAACTCGGGCCTTGAGCCGCGGGACATCGATGAGATCTACCTCGGCCAATTCAACTCGGGCATGCAGCCCCTGGGCTTCACGTCCTCCTTGGCCCTGCAGCTGTCCGAGGACCTCGCCAACGTGCCCGCAACCAGGACCGAAAATGCCTGCGCCTCCGGTTCCGCCGCATTCCAACAGGGCGTGAAATCCGTGCTTGCCGGGACGGCCCGCAACGTCCTGGTGATCGGTGCCGAAAAGATGACCGACGCCGGGGCCGACGTGGTGGGAGCCGCACTCCTTGGCGCGTCCTACGAGATGGCAGGCAAGGCCTCCACCACCGGCTTCACGGGACTGTTCGCCGAGGTAGCCAAGCACTACGAGAAGCGCTACGGAGCGGGCCTGGGCGGAGCGGATCTCGGCGACGTTCTTGGTTCCATCGCCGCCAAGAACCACCACAACGGCATGGACAACCCCTACGCGCAGATGCACCGGGACTTCGGCGAGGAGTTCTGCCGGACGGTTTCCGAGAAGAATCCCATGGTGGCCGAACCGCTCCGCCGCACCGACTGCTCCCCCGTGTCCGACGGCGCCGCCGCCGTCGTGCTCTCCCTCGGCCCGGCGTCGGGCGCTGCTACTGAACCCGTGCGGCTGGCGGGCTTCGGGCACGCAAACGGCTTCTTCCCGGCAGAACGCCGCGACCCTACGGAGTTCGCGGCCACGCGGGTGTCCTGGGAGCGCGCGCTGGGGATGGCCGGCGTCGGGATCGACGGGCTGGACTTCGCCGAAGTGCACGATTGCTTCACGATCGCCGAACTGATCATGTACGAGGCCATGGGACTGACGCCGCGCGGCGAGGGTTCCCGCGCGGTGCAGGAAGGCTGGGTCTACAAGGACGGCAAGCTGCCCATCAATGTGTCCGGCGGGCTCAAGGCCAAGGGCCACCCCGTGGGCGCCACCGGGGTATCGCAGCACGTCATCGCGGCCATGCAGCTCACGGGAACCGCGGGCGCGATGCAACTGCCCAACGCCCGCCGCGGCGCCGTACAGAACATGGGCGGCGTAGGCATCGCGAACTACGTGAGCGTCCTAGAAGCAGTCTAGCCTCGGTATTTCACGGGGCGGCCACCCCAACTGACTCGCAGTTGTTGTCGTTTTCAGCCCGCATAACGACAACAACTGCGAGTCAGTTGGGCACCCGGAGGTGCAGGCGCGGCCCTACTTCGCCGCTAGCACCGCCGCACCAGCTGCCGCGCAGGCTTCGTCCAGGGCGCCGTCCGGCGCACCGCCGACGCCGATCCCCGCCACGGACACGCCGTTCACCTTGAGCGGCACTCCGCCGGGCAGGAAGAGTGTGCCCGGGAGGTCGGCGATCGACGGTCCGTTGCCGTTGATTCGCTTGGCGAGTTCGCTGGTGGGCGCACCGAAGGCGGCTGCGGTGTAGGCCTTCTGCTTGGCGGCCTCGATGGTGTGTTCGGCCGCATTGTCGCCGCGGAGCAAGGCTTGGACTGTCCCGAAGCGGTCCACGAGCGCAACCGTGACGAAAGGAAGCTTGTCGGCCTGGCACTTCGCCAAAGCGGCGTTGACTGCCTGGCTGGATGCACCGACGGTGATGCGGTTCTGGGGGACCACGTTTTCCGCGGAGGGACTGACGTCAACGGCGGCCGTCGCGGTTTTGGCCGCGGCGGGCGTCACGGCGTTCGCGACGGCGGTTGCCCCTCCGGTCAGGAGCAAGGCTCCAACGGCAGCGGCGGCAAAGGTCTTGTTGGACTTCTTCATGGTGGTCCTCCGGGAGGTCGGCAACGGGTACAGTTCCATGCTTCCCGCAGGGCTCCCTCACCACATCCGGCGCTCGTCGTGCCCGGCCTCATCCCTTCCGGTCCCGGTATCAGCCAAAAGGCGGAGAGACCAGCGACCTGAACGCGCCTAGCATGGGAAGAATGCCGGAATCTCCGAACAGGATGGCCTCCCGTCCCGCTGCCTTCCGCCCCACCCGGGGCCCGATCGATGCAGTGGTCCACCTCAGCTTCGCCGTGCTCATGGTGGCATCCGGCGTGCGCTACGTCCTGCGGCACAGCCCGGCCGACAATCTCTGGACTGTTGCCCTGGCTGCCGCGGTCTGCGTTCTCTATGCAGTGGTGGCGGTGCTGGCCAAGCGGCGCCAACCGTGGCTGTTGTGGATGGTGGCGCTCGTGCTCGCCTGGGCCGTACTGGTCATTGCCGCACCGAGTTTCGCTTGGTGCTCCTTCGCTTTGTTTTTCCTGTCCCGCGCGGCCTTCAGCGGTTGGATCGCCTATCTGGCCGCGGGTTTGACGGCAAGTGCCACGGCCATCGGGCTGTTCCGCCTCAGCGGCGACACCGACGTAGCCATGCTGCTCGGGCCCATCGCCGCAGCGGTTCTGCTCACGTTGATCTACGACCGCATTGAGGACGACGCCGCGCTGCAACGCCAACTCCACGCCGACGTGTCCCAAGCGCAGGAACGCCTGGCCGCGAGCGAACGCGCGGCCGGGATCGCCGCGGAGCGCGAACGTGTCTCGAGGGAAATCCACGACACCGTCACTCAAGGCCTTGCCAGCAGCCTGCTCCTGCTCGAAGCCGCGCAGCGCTCGTGGCCTGAAGAGGGCGCGAAAGCGGAAGTGCAGAAGGCCGGGACCCTCCTGCGGCAGAACCTGGCCGACACCCGCAGCCTGGTCCACGAACTTTCCGCCCCTGGCCTGGAGAGCGGACCGCTGCCCCAGGCCCTCGAACAGGCCGCCCGCCAATACCTCGACTCCGTGATCGTCCACGTCACCGGGGATCCCCGCCCGGTACCGGCCGAAGTTCGCCACGCCCTGATGCGCGTGACGCAAAGCGCGGCGGCCAACATCAAGCTCCACGCCCACTCTCAACAGGCCAGTTTGACGCTTGGATTCCTGCCCGGGGCCGTCACCCTGGACGTGTTCGACGACGGCCGCGGCTTTGATCCCGTTGCGGTACCTCCGCCGTCGGAAAAGGGCGGCTATGGCCTGCGTGCCATGCGCCAACGGGTGGAACAACTCGGCGGGGTATTTTCGGTGGAGAGCTCCCCCGGAGAGGGAACCGTCGTAGCCGCGCAACTACCGCTGCCGGTTACAGAACCGGATCAAGCACACCAGTCGCCCATCAAGAAAGACGCCCCATGAACCCCATTTCGGTCCTGCTCGTCGATGACCATTTGGTGGTCCGCAGCGGACTCAAGGCGTTGCTCGGCACCCAGCCGGACATCACCGTCGTCGCCGAAGCCGCATCGGGCGAGGAAGCCCTCGTCATTACGCAACAACACCCGGCCGACGTCGTCATGATGGACCTCGCCATGGGCGAGGGCATGGACGGAATCGAGGCGATCAAGCGATTGCTCCAAGCGAGCAAGCAGCAAGCGGTATTGGTGTTCACCACCTATGATTCCGATGCCGACATCGTGAGGGCCGTGGATGCAGGTGCCATGGGCTACGTGCTCAAGGACGCCGCGCCGGAGGAGATCTTCGCAGCGGTCCGGGGCGCGGCCCAAGGCAAGAGCGTCATGAGCGCGCCTGTGGCCAGCAAGCTGTTCCAGCAATTGCGAAACCCGGACGAGGTCCTCACCCCGCGCGAAGCCGAACTGCTCAGCCTCCTCATTCAAGGCCTCAGCAACCGCGAGCTCGGCAAACGGCTATTCATCTCCGAGGCCACGGTCAAGACGCATTTGGCGCACATCTACGCCAAGCTCGGCGTCGAGACGCGGGCCGCGGCGATTGCGGTGGCCATCCGCCGCGAGGGGATGCGTTAAGAAAAAATGCGGGTGCCGGTGTCGATTTGGCCGGTCGCCATTCGTATAGGGGGTGACCGGGCCGCAGAGAGCGGTCCGCAGGAGCAAGGGAGCATGTCATGCGCCAGATAAATGCCACGTTGTCCATCACCCTCGACGGAGTCATCCAGGGCCTGGGCCGTCCGGACGAGGACACCCGCGGTGGCTTCACCCACGGTGGGTGGGGCGGCAGGTACAACGACGAGGTCATGGGCCGTGAGATGGGCAAGGGCATGGCGAAAACCGCGGACATGCTGTTCGGACACCGGACCTGGACCGATTTCATCACCGCCTGGGGCACCCGCGCCGACGACAACCCGTTCACCGTGTACATGAACGCGGCATCGAAGTACGTTGTGTCAAGGACGCTGGAGAACGCCGACGCCTGGCAGAACTCCATCCTGCTGTCCGGCGAGGCCGCAGAGACGGTGGCCATGCTCAAGGCCGAGCCGGGCAACGATCTGACGATCATCGGCAGCGCGTCGCTGGTCCGCTCCCTGCACGCCGAAGGCCTCATCGACAACTTCACGCTGCTGATCCACCCGCTCACCCTGGGTACCGGGACGCGGCTGTTCGAAGGTCCAGCCCCGCTGACCGAGTTCGAGCTCACCGGCTCCGTCACCACCACCAAGGGCGTGATCATCGCCCACTACACCCGCCGATAACGAAAGGGGTGGCCTCACGCGTGCCGGCCCATTCCCCAGCTACCGCGCCGGGTCTAAACTGACCCTATGTCCGACACCGCAGGACGCAAGTTGTTTCAGCATTCAGGAACGGCGCTGATCTTCCGGGGAGCTTTGGCCCTTCTCTTGGCCTTCCTGGTCGCTTCCCTGCCGGTCGCCACGGTGTTTGCCCTCGTCTACGTGTTTGGCGTGTACGCCATGACCGACGGGCTCACCAATATGGCCCACTACTTCTACGATCCCGCACGCCACTCCCGCTGGAGCCTGATCGGCGGCTTCATCTCGGTCGCGACCGGCATCGTTGCCGTTTCGTGGCCGGGAATTACCGCCGCGGCACTAGGCGTCCTCATAGGAGCATGGGCCTTGGTCCTCGGGGTTTCGCAGATCATCCTTGCCATGGACACCAGGACGACGGTCAGGGCTTGGTGGATTTGGATGTTGACGGCGTTGGTCACAACTTTGTTTGGGCTCTTTGTGCTGGTCAATCCGGGCGCGGGATTCCTGGGCGTAGTGGCACTCCTCGCGACATACTCCGCGGTCAGCGGCGTTTTGTTGATCGCCTCCGGCATCAAGCTCCGCAGGCGCGCCTCCTCTTCGGTAATGCTCGCCCATTAGGCTTGCGGCAGCAATCTGCTGCGAGGGGATGCGCAAGGTCCCAAGTTCGGTAAGTTAGTGGCTGTGAAGATAGCTACCTGGAATGTAAATTCGCTCCGCGCACGTGCCGACCGCGTCGAGGCCTGGCTGCAGCGCAGTGACTGCGACGTCCTCGCCATGCAGGAAACCAAGTGCAAGGACGACAACTTCCCGTGGGAGCTCTTCGAGCGCATGGGCTACGAGGTTGCCCACTTCGGCCTGAGCCAATGGAACGGCGTTGCGATCGCCTCGCGCGTAGGGCTCGACGACGTCGAACGCACCTTTGTTGACCAGCCCGCCTTCGGAAAAGCCGGCAAGGATCCTGTCCAGGAAGCCCGTGCGATTGCCGCAACGTGTGGCGGCGTACGGGTGTGGAGCCTGTACGTTCCGAACGGCCGTTCCCTGGACGACGAACACATGCCGTACAAGCTCAAGTGGCTGGACACCCTGAAGGGCCACGCCGCCGGCTGGATCACGGAGAACCCCGAGACCCAGGTGGCGCTCATGGGCGACTGGAACATCGCGCCGCTTGACGAGGATGTCTGGGACATCGATTACTTCAGGGCGAACGCACTCACCCACGTCAGCGAACCCGAGCGCGAGGCCTTCCGGGCGTTCGAAACGGCCGGTTTCACCGACGTCGCCCGCGCCTACACACCAGGTCCCGGCGTCTACACCTACTGGGACTACACACAGCTGCGGTTCCCCAAGAAGGAGGGCATGCGCATCGACTTCGTCATGGCCTCCCCCGCGCTGGCCGCCCGCGTCACCGGGGCGTCGATCGACCGCGAGGAACGCAAGGGCAAGGGCGCCTCGGACCACGCTCCCGTGATCGTGGAGCTTACGGACTGAGTAGCAACAATGACGGAGGAGGCGGGCCCGCGATGAGCGGAAAGCTATACGGGAGCCAGGCAGGACTGCCCTTCTCTTCAGCGTTGCGCGTCTACGAACCGCTCGAAGCGTTCCCCGAAGACCAGCGGCAGCAGCTCGTGGCGAGCGGTACCCGCAGCGGCTCGCGGGCCGCCGTCGAAAATGCCGAGCTGCTCGCTTCCCTCGGACGGGTCACCCGCAAGGGCGGGGACCCCTTCCCCACCGGGAGCACCGATCTGGTCCGCATCACACGGGTTCCTTCCGGAGACCGGAACGATCCCGACGCCGGGCGGCTGCTCTACTGCCCCAGCCAGCTGGTCATCCGGGCAGGATTGGCGGCCAATGCCCTCATGGAAGGTATCCACGGACCGCTCGCGGACCTGCTCATCCCCGTGGACCAGCGCGACCGGCACCAGGCTCGCATCGACCGCATCAACGCCAGTCATGACGCGAAGCGGGTGCACACGCGGGCCTCCACGTGGGGGATCCCCTTCAGCTGGTTCTCGCTGTTCCAGGAATCGGACCGCAAGGATGTCGTGGAGTCCGGCGGCCGCATCCTGACGGTCAGGGTCTGGGCCTCACTGACCGATGCTCTGGACCGGGCACGCTTCGCAGTAGCCAACCTCGCCCTTGCAGCCCCGGATCTGGACATGCTGGACGACCTCACCCAGCTCACCGAATGGCTCGAGTTGTTCCATGTGCAGTCAATGGTCGAGCTGGACTACGGTGCAGTGGCGGACAAGGTGTACCCGGACGAGTCGCCCATGGACGTCAGGCTCGGCATCGAATGCCTGGCCGAGGGGGACATGACGGGAGCGGCCGCGGCGTATCGGAGGCTGGCTTCCCGCTGGATCCCCATCAGGCAGTTGGCCCGGGCTTCCTAGCTTTTGGGGTTCCTAGCTTTCGGGCCGCGGCGGGGCGGTGGTTTCCCGCACGATCAGCCGGTGGGCTGCTTTCATTGACCGCACGGAACCTGTGGCCCCGGCCAATTCGTCCAACAGCATGCGCGTGCCCAATTGGCCTTGTTCCACGGGGTCCTGGGCTACGGTTGTCAGCCCCATGGCCTCGGCGAATTCATGGTTGTCGATGCCGATGATGGACAATTCTTCCGGTACGCGGACGCCACGACGGCGTGCCTGCAACATGGCCCCCATGGCCATTTCATCTGAGGCACAGAAGATCGCTGTCGGCTTGGGTCCAGGTTTGCTCCAGAGCTCGTCGAAGGCTTCCTGGCCACTGCCCACAGTGAAGTTTCCGAAGATGTCCCATTCCGGCGGCATCGAGAAGCCCGCGCTCGTCATGGCATCCGTGAAGCCGTCAACGCGCAGCCGCGGCACGGTGAAGTTCAGGTCGGAATCGTCCTGGCCGTGGAGCAGCGCGATCTCCCGATGCCCGAGGTTCAACAGATGCATGGTGGCTTCCACCGAGGCGGCGTAATCGTCGATGCCGATGCTGGGGCAATCCTCCACTGGACCGCCGACAATGACCAAGGGGATTTCGATCCTTTGGAGATCGGCAATTTCCTCAGGCGTCAGGGACATACAAAGGACCAGGAGCGCATCGATCTGCTTGTAGACCATCGTCTTGCTGAAGAGCCGTTCCCGCGCTCCGCGCTGGCCGCCCAAGTTGAACAGGGACAGGTTGTAACCGCGGGCGTGGAGCTCACGGTCCACGCCCTCGATGGCCTTGAAGAAGAACCAACGGTCCACGTAGGGGGCCAGGACACCAATCGTCCTGGTACGTCCCGTGGCCAGTCCCGAAGCAGACGACGACGCCACATACCCAAGTTCTCCCGCGACCCTGAGGATCTTCTCCCGGGTAGCAGGAGATACCCGGGGAAGGCCGCGCACTGCGCGGGAAACGGTGGCGGTGGAAACGCCAGCGGCCTGTGCGACATCCTCAATGCTGGCTCCTGCGTGGCCGCCACGCTGGGACCGTTCACTCGTTTTCGCCACTCAAGCCCCCTCAAGGAATCCGTGCGGAAGCCGGGGGTTCCTTCCCAGACGGCAGATAACCAGCGTATTCCGCCTGGCTGTCCTCCGCCGATTCCGCGCTACTTATTTCGGCTCGCTGCTCACGTGATGCGCCTGGATGTCCGTGCCGGGAGCCGCCGGCGAAGCCGAAGCATCCCCCACAAGGCCAGCAGCACTGCCAGGAGGCCCAGGGCCCAGCCCAGTGCGGGCTGGGCCGTGAGTTCGGCGGCCACAGTGATGACCAGCAGGACCAAGGCCCAGAAGCCGAGAAAACCTATCACGAGGTCGAAATCTTCCGCCGATTTCACTCGCGAGTGCTGCTCCTTGGCCGGGCCGCCGATGGACGGCCCGGCCGAATCGGGAGTTTGCGTCATTTGACGGCGCCGGCTGTCAGGCCCGCCACGATCTTGCGCTGGAAGACCAGCACAAGGATCACCAGCGGAATCGTCACAACCGTTCCGGCTGCCATGACGGCGGTGTACGGCTCCTGGTGGGCCTGGGCGCCGGCGAAGTAGGCGATAGCGACCGTGACGGTCTTCGTCTGGTCATTGGACAGCTGGCTCGCGATGAGGAACTCGTTCCACGAAGCGATGAACGCCAGGATGGCGGTGGTGAAAACAGCCGGCGCAGCGAGCGGCATGATCACCTTGCGGAATGCCTGGCCTTGCGTGCAGCCATCAATCCGGGCTGATTCCTCCAGCTCCCACGGCATTTCCCGGAAGAAGGACGTCAGGGTGTAAACCGTCAGGGGGAGAACAAACGAGATGTTCGGAATGATCAGCGCCTGATATGTGCCGTACCAGCCGATGTTCGTGAACAGCTGGAACAACGGAGTCACCAAGGCCACACCCGGGAACATCGAGGCCCCGAGGACAAAGCCGAGGACCAGGAACTTGAAGCGGAATTCAAGCCTGGACAAGGCATATGCCGCGAAAACCCCGAAAAGCAGGGCGACAACGGTGGTTACCCCTGCCACGAAGAGCGAGTTCAACAGGTTCCGGCCGAAGTGGTTGCCCAGGCTTTCGGAGAACACCGTGTTGAAGTTGTCCCAGGTGACGTGGGTGAAGAAAGGCGTCGAATCGAAGGTATATCCAACGTCGCGGAACGCGGTCACGATCATCCAGTAAAAGGGAATCAGGCACCAGATGAAGATGAGCCCTGCGCTGATGTACGTGCGCCCGCTCGCCCAGCGTTCCCGCCGTCGGGCAGCTGTCTTAGGCGCGGAGTCAATGCTCACGGCGGTCATTTGTCCTGCCCCTTGGTGGTCTTGGGTGTGGCTGAGGCGACTGCGTTGGCTCCCAGGAAACGAACGAAGATGAACGCAACGAGGAAGATGATCAAGAACGTGATAGTTGACAACGCCGCTGCTGAGTTGAATCCCTGACGGATCTGGTCAACAACCAAAATGGACAACGTTGTTGTGCCGTTCGAGCCCTGGGTCATGATGGCCGGGAGGTCATACATGCGCAGTGCGTCAAGGACACGGAACAGGACAGCCACCATGAGTGCCGGCTTCACCAGCGGCAGGGTGATCTGGGTGAAGCGCTGCCAAGCCGAGGCGCCGTCCACCTTCGCGGCTTCGTACACTTCGGCCGGGATGATCTGCAGGCCAGCCAAGATCAGCAGGGCCATGAACGGCGTCGTCTTCCAAACGTCTGAAATGATGATCGCCCAGCGGGCCGGCCATTCGCTGCCTGTCCACAGGATTGCGGTACCAAAGAGCTTGTTGGCGATTCCGTCGAAAGCGAAGATGAAGAACCACAGTTTCGCGGTCACGGCCGTTGGAATGGCCCACGGAACTAGGACTGCAGCACGAAGGGCGCTGCGGCCGCGGAACGTCCGGGCCATGATGACGGCCATCCAGAACCCGAGGACAGTCTCCAGGACAACGGTGACCGCCGTGAAGAAGAACGTCGTTCCGACCGCGCTCCAGAATTGGGCGCCGAGGGTGCCAGGAGCACAGGCAGCAGAGCCACATTGCTGGGCCAACCAGTGGACAAAGTTATCGAAGCCCGCGGGTCCGCCCTGGACGAAGACCTTGGTGACCGGGTCAAGGCCCTGGTCCTTCTGGAACGCCATGATAATCGCGTTGACCACCGGGTACACGATGACAACGGCAAGCAATACCAGGGCGGGGGAAATCAACCAGAACGCCCAGCGGCCTTGAGACGTGGCCGCCCGGTCCTGTCCTACTTCTTTTTGAACTTTTTTGGTTTTGGGGCTTGGTGTCTCTGGCGCCCGCTTAGGTTGCGCAAGGGTGGACATTTCCCCTCCTTCCGGAAATTGATGGCGTGCCCCCCGGGCGGCCGTACGCGTAAAGCGCCGGCCGCCCGGGGTTCACTGGAGGTGTCGCTATTGGCTGGCCGAGTTGATGGCCGTGTCCATATCCGTCATTGCTTGATCGACGGACTTGTCACCCTTGATGGCAGCGTAGGCGTTGTCCTGGATGGCTTTGGTGACAGCCGGGTAGAACGGCGTGACCGGGCGCGGCACGGCATTCGAGATCGAGGTCTTCAGCACCGGAAGGTACGGCAGCTGCTGGACCAGGGTCGGGTCGTCGTACAAGGAAGCGAGCACCGGGGCCAGCGAGCCCTGCGTTGCGTAGAACTTTTCAGTCTCTTCACTTGTCATGAAGGTCAGGAAGTCCTTGGCCGTTGCCTTGTGCGCCGAGTAGACGCTGACGGCGAGGTTGTGTCCACCGAGGGAAGAGGCGCCGGGGCCGCTCTTACCCGGGAGCGGAGCCATGCCGAAGGTGTCCTTCACCTTGGACGAACCGTCCGTCTTGGCGAGGTTGTAGACGTAGGGCCAGTTGCGCAGGAAGAGGAGCTTGCCGTCTTCGAAGGACTGCCGGCCCTGTTCTTCCTGGTAGGTCACGCCCTGCGTGGGGATGTTTCCGCTCTTGTAGGCGGTGACCAGGTTGTTCAGGCCGGCCTTCGCCGCCGCCGAGGTCACGGTGGACTTGCCGTCGTCGCCAACGATCGTGCCGCCGGCCGAGTTGATGGCTTCAGCCGCGTTCACGGTGAGGCCTTCATACTTGGCGAACTGTCCTGCGTAGCAGTCGATGCCGTTCGACTTCGCGATGGAGCACATGCTCATCATCTCGTCCCAGGTCTTGGGCGGGGTGGGCACCAGGTCCTTGCGGTAGTAGAGGATGCCGCCGTCCGAGGTCTGGGGTGCCGCGAAGAGCGTGTTGTTGTAGGTCGCCGTCTTGACCGTGGCGGGCAGCATCTTTGAGGTATCGATGCTCATCTTGTCCGTGAGCGGCTGCAGCCAACCCTTCGCTGCAAACTCGGCGGTCCAGATGACGTCCACGTCAACGACGTCGTAATTGACGTTCTTTGCCTGGAAGTTCTGGACCAAATCGTCGTGTTGCTGGTCCGCCTGGTCGGACTGCTCCTTGAAAGTGACCTTCTGGTCCGGGTGCGCCGCATTCCACTTATCGACGAGCGGGCGGACAACGTTGCTGTTGTCTTTGCCCTGGACGTAGGTGATTGGACCGCGTCCGTCGAGGTTCGCTGCGGCATCTCCGCCGCTTGAGGCTGTGCCGCCGCCACCGCCGCCACCACAGGCGGACAGGGACATGGCTAGCACGCCGGCAACAGCGGCCGGCAAAAGGTACTTGCGTGTGTTCATGCTGGGAACTCCTCAGTGAGTGGACCAGGTATTTCCGCTGTGCGGTTGATGTGGTGAGCCTCACATTAGTAAGCTTCCGGGTAGTAATGCAAGCGTTTACACAAAAATATGTCATCGAGAGGAATCCAGTGCCGCACTCCCCGATCCCAACCCCCGGTTCCAACAATTCCGCGTGGTGGGCAAGCGCCGTCGTTTACCAGATTTATCCGCGCTCGTTCGCCGATGCCAACGGCGACGGAATGGGCGACCTTGCCGGGGTCACCGCGAAACTGCCCTATCTGCAAGAATTGGGCGTTGATGCCGTGTGGCTCTCCCCGTTCTACAAGTCACCGCAGGCTGATGCGGGATACGACGTAGCGGACTACCGGGCAGTGGACCCCCTTTTCGGCACGCTGGACGACTTCGACGCAATGCTGGAGAAAGCACACAGCCTGGGCATCAAGGTGATCGTCGACCTCGTGCCCAACCACACCTCGGACGAGCACGCCTGGTTCCGCGAAGCCCTCGCCGCAGCCCCCGGCTCCCCCGAGCGTGAGCGTTACATGTTCCACCCGGGCAAAGACTCCAAAGCGGGCTCCGGGGATGGGGCCCTGGCCCCGAACAATTGGAAATCCATCTTCGGCGGCCCCGCGTGGACGCGCCTGACGAACGACGACGGCACTCCCGGCGAGTGGTACCTGCACCTTTTCGACACGAAGCAGCCCGACCTCAACTGGGAGAACCCCGAAGTCCACGAGGAGATGCGCTCGGTGCTGCGCTTCTGGCTGGACCGCGGAGTTGACGGCTTCCGGGTGGACGTTGCCCACGGCCTGGTCAAAGAAGCCGGCTTGCCGGACTGGGAAGGCTCTGCCGCCATGGTCGAAGGTGGCCTGTCCGCACCGGGCGCCCACAGCGAAGCCGTCGAACCGCACACCGCACACCCCCACATCGCTGCCGGAGCCGTGCCCGCTGCGGGGCCCGTCGCGACCGCCGTCGAGCACAAGGTCAAGCCGCCGCTGGACCCTCCGTCGCCCTTCTTCGACCAGGACGGGGTCCACGAGATCTACCGCGAATGGCACAGAGTCCTCGCCGAGTACGACGGGGACCGCATGCTGGTTGCCGAGGCCTGGGTAGAGCCCGCGGAGCGATTGGCCCGGTACGTCCGCAAGGATGAAATGCAGCAGGCCTTCAACTTCGATTTTCTCCTGGCGGGCTGGGACGCGGAGCGCATGGCCGTGGCAATCGAGTCTTCCCTGGACGCGGCGGGATCCGTCGAGGCGCCCTCCACCTGGGTCCTGAGCAACCACGACACCGTCCGGCACCCCAGCCGCTTCGGGCTGGCAGATCCCACCACGTTCCCCAAGGGAATCGCGGCGGAAGACGAACAACCCGACGCCGTCCTGGGCCTGGCCCGGGCACGGGCGGCCTCCATGGTGTCTTTCGCCCTGCCGGGCTCGGCCTATTTGTACCAGGGTGAGGAACTCGGCCTGCCGGAACACACCTCCCTTCCGGCAGACGCTCGCCAGGATCCGTCATTCTTCCGTACCAAGGGCGTGGAGCGCGGCCGCGATGGGTGCCGCGTACCACTGCCCTGGAAGTCCGGGGCGCCCGGCTTCGGGTTCTCGGAGGGGGCGTCGTCCGGTACCGCGGGCGCCGCGGCTGCCGGTGGAGCGCCTGCTGCGCCCTGGCTGCCCCAGCCCGAAGCGTTCGGCGAGCTGGCGGCGGACGTCCAGGCCGGCGTCGTGGGCTCCACCCTCGAGCTGTACCGCTCGGTCCTGGCTTTCCGCCGCACGCATCGCCTGGGCTCGGGCACGTTCCAGTGGGCCGAGGAGCACGATCCCGCCAACGGAGTCCTGGCCTTCCACAACCGCGACGTGCTGGTTGTAGTCAACATGGGTACTGCCGCCCTCCCCGTGCCGGCCGGGCTCAGGGTGGAACTCTCCAGCGATGGCGGCTCGGGCGGGGCCTCGATTGCCCCGAACAGCGGGGCATACCTCGTGGCGAAGTAGGGCCCCTTCCCTTCCTGACCTTCTTTGGCACGGAAACGGGGCCGACACGCAGCAAGTTCTGCGTGTCGGCCCCGTTCTCTAACCAAAGAAGGTCAGGAAGGCGTCGCTTTGGCGTGGAGCCTACTTGCCGCCCTTGAAGAATCCGGCGATCTTCGAGCCGAGGCCCTTGGCGTTCTCAGCCACGTCACCCACGATTTCCTTGGCGTTCCCGGCAACATCCCCCGCGAGGTCCTTGGCCTTCTCAGCCACGTCACCCGACAGGAACTCCTTGACGTGCTCCGCGGCGTCACCGGCAAATTCCTTGACGTGCTCCGCGGCGTCACCTGCGACGTGCTTGGCCTGTTCAGCCGCGGCTTCGGCGCTTTGCTTGATGTTGTTGACTTCTTCGCTCATGGTTTTCTCCTTGTTCCTGGCCCAAGTGTTTTGGTCCATCGGCTTGACTACGGACCCAAGGTCCAGTGCCGGCCGGGCAAGCCCAACCAAAGGGAAGAGTTCCCCCTACCCTTCAAACTATGGCCCTGCAGATACCTCTGCAACGCAAAACGCCTGCGAGGTAACATAGCCATCCGATTAACAACGGTTGCGTGTCAGTTCAACGAACGCGCTCGGCCTTGCTGAACCTGGTCCGTGCGCCGGCCCCGATATGGATCAAGACGGGAGTCCGGCGTCCCACCACAATGTCCAGCGCCTCCACGAGCCGGGAGACATCCGCGGCGAGTGCGTGCGGGGAAACGCCTTGACGGGGCTGGACCCTGACCCGGAGCCCGGGACGACCGTTGACCTCGTAGGTTGCCACCGTCACGCCCGCAAGATCCGTACGTTCCGCAAGGGCCGCCTTGAGCGCCTGCTCGGCAAGGTTCCCGCCGATGTTGACGTCCCCGGCAGTCTGAGCGTCGTCGTACTCCGACACGATGAGGTTGGCGCGGCCCTTGCCTTGCTGCGACACCCAGGACACCATGAGCACGATCAGCACAACAAGCACCGCAGCTGCGGCGACCCAAAGCCAGCTTTCCTCACGCCCTGGAATGCGGGTCTGCTCAGAGAGGTACTTGGCGTGTTCCCAGAGCCCGGTGGACCAGCTTTGCCACCAACTTCCGACGGCGGGGACAGTGGCGAGCAGTATCAGGAGAATGCCGATGGCCAATAGTTTCAGGCCAAGGATGCCGATCAGGATGCGGTTGAGGACGTGCGGAGTACCGTTCATGCCCCGATCACCCCGGAAGCGGCGACATTGACCCGGACTGAAGGCATGGGCGAAGGGGCCATCCTTTGAAGTTCATCCTCGACGGCGGCAAGGATCCGTTCCTCGTGCAACGGCACGCCCGAGGTTGGCCGCACGTTGACCACAACCAGCCTCTGCGAAACCACCACCATGACCTGCTCCTGGGTGACGTTCGCTGCCGTCCGGGCGGCCCTGGCCAGCGCCGAAGCGATGACCTCGTCGTCCACCACCACTCCGGCCCGGGGATCCTCAAGCAAGTGACGGGACTTTCGGCCGGGCAGGACTGCGTTCAAGAAGAACATCAGGCCCACCATGGCCACGACCCCGCCCAGGGCACCAAGCAGCAAGGGGGAAATCCCTCCGGGAAGGGCCGTCAGCCGTTCGGCCGCTGTTTGCGGATCGATGAGCCACGGTGGTTGACCAATGGCACGCAGCGCGGATTCGAGGAGGGCATAAAGACAGGCCGCGATCACGAGCGCCGCGGCCAGCGCCGCCATTCCAGCGCGGGACGAGCGGGTCTCACGCTTGAGGATGCGCTGGAGTCCGACGTCGATCCGGTCGCCGTTGCCTGGGGTCCCGGGCGTGTGGACACCGGGGGTGTCGCCTTCGGCCGTCTGAGCCGGCGCAGTGTCCGGGTGGCTGCGCCGGACGTGCGGGGTCTGGGGATGCGGGGTCTGGGCGTGGCTCATCGGACGCGGACTCCTTCGCTGACGCGTGCGCCGCTGATCCGGATATCCACGCGGCTCAAGGTGGAACCGCTGAGCTGGGTGACACGCTCAAGAATGGCCGTCTTGGCAGCTACGGCACGGTCCCAGACCGTTCCACCGTATCCTGCTACCCGCAGGGGGTCCCTGAGGACGTCCGTCAGCGAGGGCACACTGATCGGGGCGACAATCGAGAGTGCCAGCAGGCCGTCGTCGTCCGACCATTCGGCGCGAACATCCTGCGACGAGACCCCAAGCGCTTCCGCGGCGGCTGCCTGGGCCAAGGTGGTGAGCGCCTGGGTGCTGATTCGGTTGTGGCCAGCCAGATTCACGGCGGGCTGCACAGCCTCAGCCGTGGAACTCATGACGACGAGCGGCGGCCGGTGAGGGCATCCAGCACGCTGCGCAGGTCAAGCTTTCCGTCCGCGGCGCGGCCCAGAAGCGCACCGATGCCCATGAAGAGAAGCGCGATGATGAAACCCCACAGCCCGAATTGGAAGGCCATGAACGCCACGAAGGCGCCGATCCCGATTCCGACAACGGTCAAGTTCACTGGAGTGGCTCCCTTTCCGATAATGCGCCTCTTGTTCCGGCTTTGACGGGCGGAGCAACGTAGACGTCGTTGATCTCAACGTTGACCTCAATGACCTCCAGGCCCACCAACGATTCGACGGCACGATAGACGGCCGCGCGGACCTGGTTCGCGACATCATGCAAAGGGTATCCGTAGACGGCCACAAGATTGAGGTCCACGGCCACTTGGGTTTCTCCGACCTCAGCGCGGACGCCTGCGGCGTGGTCCTGGCTACCAACGGCATCGCGGATGGCTCCGAGGGCGCGCGAAGGAGCCGAGCCGAGGGAATAGACGCCTGGAACAGCCCTGGCCGCAATGCCGGCAACCTTGGCGACAGCGGAATCCGAGATCACTGTGCGGCCACTTCCCGCCACCGTTTGCCGGTCCTCGGATACCGGAGCCCCAACGGCTTCCGGTTCAGGCGCGGTGTAGCTTTCCTGCTGGTCCATTTAGCCCTCCCCTTCTCTTGAGTACCACCCTAGCGCTTGGCCAAGACAAGGCGGAGACAAGCCGGCCGTCGTCATGAGATTCTGCTGGATCATTGCCGTAAATGGGGCACGCGCGCTGAAATGTCCGCCTTTTAGGCAGAAATCGAATAACCCCAGGCATTTCCATCGCAGCTTAAATGAAGAAAAGCGCCAGTTCCGAAGAACTGACGCTTCCCAGTGGTGGCTCCGACCGGCGTCGATCCGGTGACCTTTCGATTTTCAGTCGAACGCTGGATCGGCCTAAATCCCAATGCCTGGCAAGGCCGCTACTATCAATACCAGAGGTTTACCAGAGGGGACACTCGAGTCTCGGTCATTGGATCAGTGAATCAAGTCCGGCCGCAGCGTTGAAGAAGTCATCATCGAAAAGTTTGCCGTACGTGTTGATCGTTGTCGTACCGTCCTTGTGACCAGCGATGCGCTGAACATGCTTTACGTTCTTGGTCACGGACAGATATAGGCTGACAGCCGTATGTCGCAGATCATGGAACACCGGGGGCCGGAAGTCCATGTCTCCGTAGGCGAGCACAATCCCCGCCGAGCGAAGCAGCAGATCACGAAGCTCAGCGGAAACACCGGCCTCGGAGGCCAGCGCTGACCAAGATTCCGCGCCAATGGCCCCGGGGTGTGGCAACCCGCGGTCATACTGAAAGCCGACCAGTGCCGCTAATGTAGCGTCGCCGAAGACCGCCAGGCCGCGTCTCGTCTCTGTGATACCCAGAGCATCTTGCACCCGGCTCACACTAGTCGATGCCAGCCGTCTGGCCGGCTCGTAATACCGCCGGGTGAAATTAGAGTTGCGCATAGGCAGCCCCTGAGAGGACGGAAACAACAAAGTCTTGGCTGGCTTGCCCTCCACGAGCACAAGGAGGTCCGGGATAAGGGAGGCCGGCAGTGGTATCTCTCGGGACGCGTGGCCTTTGGTTTCGCCAAGGACAAGTCGACCGCTCACCTCGGAGTATGCCTTGGATACTGAAACGTACGGCCTGGGGCCGAGATCGAGGTCACCGACGATCAGTGCCGTGACCTCCCCCCATCTCAGCCCTGTGAGTCCGGTAAAGCGGACCAGGAGTTCATATCGACCGGCGCATACAGCGAGCCGTTCAAGCTGCGGGCGGGTGAGGTAAACGGATTCACGTCCAGTGTTCAACCGCGGAACATAATCGCGTCCCCCAGCAGAATCCTTAGCTGGATTCATGCCCAAAACCCGAAGTCCGACTGCGAAATCAAGCATTCTGGAAAATTGCTTGGATGCTCTGGCTCTAGTGTCAGAGCTAGCAATAGTGCCATCGACACCCTTCATGGTCTGCGTCCAACGGGCAACGCCTGCGTATGTCACGTTACTCAATGGGTAGTCCGCCCAATAGGGCTCTATCATTCGGGAATATAGCCACTCGTAACCCTGAACCGTCTTGGGCGTAGCCGCGCGCCTGCCAGACGACCCCACGGATTTGATTCGATCGATCCAGGCTTCGTGCAGATCCGCGACAGTCATTCCCGCAGCAGATTTGGGGTCAATGTAGGTACCGGCCCTTAGCGACTTAGTCTGGTCACTAAGGAACTCGGTGGCTTCGTCCCTGCTTGCAAACCGCCGGGTCTTCCATTTCCCCTGCGGGTCCTGATACCCAGCTTCCCATCGGCGCGGCTTCAGCCGCGAGACGACTGGGCGCTCCAGACCAAGGTCACACGCACGGGTTGCCTGCCGGGCTGCGAATTCCCGAGCCCTGGCCTCAGTGTCGTACTCGTTTCGAATCCTCTTACCGGATACCGCCGAGTACGTGACGGCCCAATCCAGCTTCCGGATTGCCATGGCTCACCGCTCCAACCCGTACTTGGGCAGGAGATCATCCGCATACTTGTGAACCTCACCTCTAGGGAAGCCATCTTCATCCGGGCCATAAGCCGCCATCATTCCCTGCCACACGAGCGATTCACTTATTCCGTATTTATCGGCAATTCCGCGTTGGGTCATGCCTGCATTTCTTAGTTTGGGAATCCCAGGGAATTCGGGATCGCAGTAAAGGACCCCAAGTGGGGTCAGCGCCCCGGAAGCCCTGCCCTGCTCACCCGGCGTCAGGAGTGCCCGCCGTCTGGCCTCCTTAATTCGCTGCGCCATAACGGAAGGTGACATGTCGACCAGTTCGGCAAGGGTAGCTGTAGCGCGGGTATTACCTGAACGAATTTGCTCTGCATACTTGGCTGCCAAGGCTGCGTACTCGACGTTCGTCTTGGGCGAAGTCTTCTCCCGCCACGCTTCAAACCGCTGCTGCAGGAAGTCGGCATTGCCCTCCAGCTTCGCGAGCTGTTCCGCCGCTACTCGGCTCCGCTCTCGCGCCCTGATCACCGCACTTTCGACGTAGGATCGCGCGTCTTCGCTGTTCACGGCGGGGAGTGTCCGGGCTGGTCCCGCCGGGAGCGCCACGACCTCTGCAATCAACCACGATTCCTTTGTGAACTCGACCCTGAGGCCGATTGCCCAATCGGCGTCTGAGCGGATGAGCAAAGCAAAGTCCTCGTAGAACCGCTCCTGCGGAAGAATCGGGTGGCGCAGATGCCGTGCGACCTGTTCGGTGAGCTTCCTGAGGGTGGGGCTGGCATCGTCAGACTTCATGACATCACTGTAGTCGATCATAGTCAGCTCCTTCGATTCATAGTTGACAACCTTGATTCCATGGCGCTAACTTTAGGCCAGTTGTTCAAAGCGGTCAACTTTGAATACAAGAACAAAACTAAGAATGGACGACATGGCAACACAGCAATCAGGACGCCCGCCCGAGGTCCCAGAGTTCGCGGTTTCGCGCTCGATCTACCTGACCCGG
Source organism: Arthrobacter sp. FW306-1B-G06A (assembly GCF_058781765.1). Taxonomy (NCBI): domain Bacteria; kingdom Bacillati; phylum Actinomycetota; class Actinomycetes; order Micrococcales; family Micrococcaceae; genus Arthrobacter; species Arthrobacter sp. FW306-1B-G06A. The sequence goes on from NZ_JBYSXB010000029.1 coordinate 68,566, forward strand.
TCGGAGGCGGCACGGTACTTGAACGTCCCCGCAGGCTGGCTCGCAAATAACACGAGGCGCGGCCCGAGGTACATCAAGGTGGGGGGTCTGGTGCGCTACTCCATTGAAGCCTTAGACGCTTTCATGTCCGCCCACGAAGGACGGCACTAGCGGGACTCCCGCTTTGGCCGGACGCCGGCGAGCAGAAATCTCCGCAGCCAAGGGCCGCCGGTCCGTCCGTCCGCAATATCTGACCATATTCATCCCAGGCCATATCAACCCCGTCTTCGTCCCCACTAATGGAGGTATCCATGTCCCCCTTACCCGGATCGCCGCCTGAGGCCGTTTCCGCGCCGAAGGCAGCCAAGCTGCGTGCGGGCGACAATCTCGGCGGTGACAGCTCCCCGTTCGCGGCAATGAACCCTTTCTTGGACCACTGGCTCGAAGCGGTCGCCAGCGACCGCAGCCTGCCGGCCGAAGCATGCGGAGTGGCAGGAATTATGGCCCGCTCCGTCGGTATCGGACGCGTTGCCTTCACCGACTGGCAGCGGATCAATACCGCGCTCGGGCGCAACAGGAGGGATCTCTCCGTGTTCGAGGTCATGTCAGAACTCGCGTTGGAGGGATACATCGACCGCAACATCGATGAGCGGTTCGGCCCGAACTATGGGTGGTCGCTGCTTATTCCGGAGGGAGAACTGTGAGCGCAGTTCGGGGCACGCCATCGCGTCCGTTGCAGTACGCGAAGGCCATCGCCAATTCGGACCTTCCGCACGGGGTACGCGCCACATGCTGGGCGCTCGCCACCTTTGCCAACAACACAACGGGCCTTGCGTACGCCTCGGTGAAGACGCTCGCAAAGGCTGCAGGGCTTTCCGAAGCAGTGGTTTCCAAGCACACGGGGCTGGCTGAGGAACGGGGGTATTTGTACAAGGACCGCCGCTACAACGGTTCGATCATCTATACCATCACCGTGCCGGTCACAGATGAAAACGTTGAGAACCTTCAGGTCGAGCGGCCTTTGGGGGACGCCTCGCCGCCCGCTGAGCTGACAGCCCCCGTGGATGCGTACACCGCCGAGGCGCTAAAACGCGGGTGGGATACCCCGTGGTTGTCGCCCTAGCCCGCCGCCGAGTATCGCTCCACCTGGGAGCAGTATCCCTCCACCTGGGACCGCGAGAAATTCGCCCCCTAACTACCTCACCCTTAACTACCTCACGTAGAACGACCTCAAGGGAGTTCTACCTCATGTGGAACTACCTCATCGGAAGCTGCACCGTGGCCTCGACGAGAAAGCCGTTGAGGATGGCCCCTGCCTTCAGGGCAGGGCCATCACCGCTACGAGTTCCAAATCGGTTATGGTCCCTGCCTTGGAGGCAGGGCCATTTCTCCGGTCCGCAACGGGATCAACGATTCGGCTGGTCAAGGAAAGCGGAGCGCAGCGCAGCCCGGAGGGCGGAGCAAGCTCCGCAGTTAGGACAACCATTTCTCGGGGTGCATCGCCCCGCCATTGCAACCATCCGCACAGACCGCCCGAAGGGAAGCCATGACCAAATCCACGTCCCGGCCCGCTGCCAATCCTCCTGAAAGCCTTCGGCAGGCGCGGACCTTTGACACCACGAAAAGGCACTATGTGCAGCTGGGCCTTTGCGGCCCCTGTGCAGCCCAGGCAGCTTGGGGGCATCAGTTGGGATTCTCCAAGATCAAGCCGCCCTGTCATGAGTGCCAGCCTCTTGTCGACACTTTTCCTGTCAGGAGGCCAAATCAGTGGCATTCCAATAGTCCGCGCCGCGGGGCCAAGCCCTCGGCCTGGGTCCGTCCCTAGACGGGTCACTGGCGGCCTTAGGTGAGGAATTTCTGACAACGGTAGCGTTGCTGGGCGACCGACGGCTGTCCTTAACTAAGAGCGTCAATTAATGAGCACGTGGGGCTCGCCGAGTGGTTCGCCGTTTGGTTGCGGACATCGGTGCCGTTTTCCCCGCGACCGCTGCGCCACGCCGCCGTCTCAAGGCCCTCTGTCTCCACCACGTTCGCCGTAGGGGCCAACAGGTTGCTTCTTCGCGAGGGCTGGAAGCCAGAGTGGGCAGGTTGAAAATCTTAGGTCCCCGGCAGCGGGGAGCCGTCACAGGCCGCAACCGGACATCCGTTCCTGTTCCTCCGCACGCGCGTATGACGCATGTCCCACTTGTCTTCCGTTTCGCGGCGAATCGCCATGCGGCATTTGAACCCGCGACCACCTCGAATGGGACTGCCCCGGCTTTTGTTGACTCGGGGTCTTAGGCCGCTGTGAGCGCGGTCCGGTTGATTGTTTCATATTCGATTGGCGTGAGTTTTCCCAGCCGTCTTTGCCGTCGCCGGCGGTGGTAGGTCCTTTCGATCCAGGTCGTGATGGCGAGGCGCAGTTCCTTCCTGGTGTTCCACCGCTGACGGTCCAGAACGTTCTTTTGCAGCAGCGAGAAGAACGATTCCATTGCGGCGTTGTCCGCGCACGCGCCGACCCTGCCCATCGATCCGGTGAGCCCGTGGTGGCGGAGCGATTCAACGAAGCGGCGGGACCGGAACTGGGAGCCGCGGTCTGAGTGGACCACGGTGCCTTCCGGCCGGCGGGCCCGCACCGCGTTCTCCAGCGCCGCCACGGCCAACAAGGACTTCATCCGTGCATCCATCGAGTACCCGACGATCCTGCCGGAGTAGACGTCCTTCACCGCGCAGAGGTACAGCTTTCCCTCAGCGGTAGGGTGCTCGGTGATGTCGGTCAGCCACAGCTCGTTCGGTGCCGCGGCGGTGAAGTCGCGTTCCACCAGGTCGTCGTGAACAGGCGGCCCGGGCTTCCGGTTCAGGCCCCGCTTCTTCGAAAACACCGACCAGATGCCGTGGTCCCTGCACAAGCGCTGGACCTTGTTCTCACCCGCTGTGATGCCTTTCTCCGGGAGCTCGTCAGCGATGAACCGGTACCCGAACGCCGGGTCCTCGGCATGGATGTCCACGGCAGCGTTGACCAAATGCGCATCGATCCAATCCCGTTCCGTCACCGGGCTGGCCTTCCACCGGTAATAGCCTTGCTTGCTGAATCCCAACACCCTGC